>JASFVS010000098.1:0-9215 GCA_050049715.1 Phycisphaerales bacterium | reverse complement strand
AGTTGCACGGCTGATTCCTGCCTTTTTATTGCCTCTCTGCATAAAGTATTTATTACTTTCAGCTCATTAAAATCGCGTTGTCCTATTGCGCCGAGTACTTTGCTTAAGTTCTCCGGGCTTTGTGTAGTCTGACAAACGATGCCGAGTTTTGCATTCGCAGGCAGTTTATGCAAATCATTTTCATTGGCAATGACAACGACGTCCTTGGCACACCCCGTAACTGCCTGTACCTCTGGATGATCCTCATCGCCGATTATTACGACCTGGTAACCGTCTTTTTCAAGCTCACCGGCTATGTGCTGAACTCTTTTAACTAATACACAGGTGGCATCGACAATATTAAGCCCTTTTTCTTTTAGCTCGGCTATTTGTTCGGGGGCGGCGCCATGAGAACGGATAAGCACTGTCCCCGACTGGATTTCTTTTATCGAACCTACGGTCTTTAGTCCCAGTTTGGCCAGGCGTTCCACCTCGTTTCTATTGTGTATTATTGGTCCGAGACTATAGACGGTATTACCGTCTATTATTTGAGACAAAGTTTTTTCCGCCACACTGATAGCGTTTCTGACGCCGTGACAAAAACCACATTTTTCTGCAACTAAAACTTCCATAGAGCCGTACGAATATACCGGGTTTAAAATTGCCATGGAGGCAAAGTTTTAAGCATGGGATTCTACATTAAAGTTCCAAAGCAATCTACTAAAACTTTTCGGCGGGATGGATGTCGCGGGGATAAAGGGTGGAAAGGAACGTAAAATTAAAATCAATTGGCTCTTGAGATATGAGCTTGTGGGATATATAATCGCCGCAATTATGCTGATGTCTGCGATTATGCAAATATAGGTGGAAAAATGCAAAAAGACGTAATAAGAGTAAAAAAACGTAAGTACACGAGCGTCCTGTGCGCCTGTGCGCTTATGATATGTGCGCTTGTACTTGCCGGCTGTGCCAAGCAGCAGCAATATGCAGCGGTTAAACCGGTATGCGTGGAAAATTTAGATAACTTTGAGATAATCGAGATGGCCGAAGACGTACTCACCGGGATGCATTTCACGATAGACAAAGCGGATGCCGAAATGGGTTTGATAAGGACAAAACCGTTGTCTGGGGCGCAGTTCTTCGAATTTTGGCGCAGTGATAATATCGGTTCTGACAACTGGCTTAAGTCCAACTTGCATAGTATCAGAAGGATTGCAGAGTTGAACCTTAATGAGCGGGATGAGAAATTGTGCATTAGCTGCGACGTGCGGGTGCAAAGATTATCACTTCCTGAGCGCGACGTCGGCGGCCAAGCACACGTATACGAGATGTTTTCAACGAGCGGTCCGGCATTGCAAAGACTAAGACTGGACTCCGAGCAAAAGGCGGGTATGGCCTGGATAAATTTAGGTTATGATAGTCGGCTTGCAGCGGAAATTCTCAATCGTATTGGGCAGCGCATAGATTCCCGGCTTGCAGTGGATGGTGAGATATGAGAGTGCTTGTTTGTGGTGGGGCAGGCTATATAGGCAGCAATATGACTGCGTTGCTCGGTGCCGAAGGGCACGAAGCGGTTGTCTATGACAATCTGAGTGAAGGTCATAGGGCGGCTGTTCGTGACGCGGAGTTTGTCGAAGGTGATTTGGCCGACTATGCGTTGATTGTCGAAACACTTAAGAAATATAAGATTGAAGCTGTAATGCACTTTGCAGCTTTTATTGAGGCCGGTGAATCGGTCAAGCTGCCGCTTAAATTTTATCTCAATAATGTTTCAAATACGCAGAATCTGCTTTCAGCAATGGAAAGCTGCGGAGTTGAGAAATTTGTTTTCAGCAGTACCGCCGCAGTTTATGGTGTTCCTGAAAAAGTGCCTATTACGGAGGATTCGTTAAAGAAGCCGATTAATCCTTACGGCCAGACAAAATTAGCTGTTGAAAGGATGTGTCATTGGCAAAGTCAAACCGGCAGGCTTAGGTATGCCGCTCTTAGGTATTTTAATGCCTGTGGTGCGGGAAATAACTGCACGCTCGGTGAGGACCATCGATGTGAATCGCATTTGATCCCTTTGACTATTCAGGCGGCGATGGGCAAGCGCGATGATATAAAAATCTTCGGGACGGATTATGAAACTCCGGATGGAACCTGTGTTCGTGACTATATCCATATCGATGATTTGTGCAGAGCGCACCTGCTTGCTCTGAACAAGTTAGAACAAAATTGTGAGTTGGTTTATAACCTGGGCAATGGAAAGGGATTTTCGGTCAAAGAGGTGATTGAAACGGTTAAGCGCGTCAGCGGCCGGGATTTTAAGGTTATAGCTTCCGGCCGGCGCGAGGGTGACCCGCCGGTTTTGACTTCGGATGCTACGAAAGCGCAGAATGAATTGGGCTGGGCAACTGAAAAACCTGGGCTGGAGGAAATGGTTTCCAGCGCCTGGCAATGGCATAACAATTATCCGGATGGTTACCCGGATTAGTGAACTATATAAGTACCTCTGGGAGGTCGCTTCGTGAAAGAAATACAGAGCAAAGTTCGGAACTTTCTGAAGCAAAACGGCATGGATCCGGATGATATCGATATGGACCAGGTGGTTCAGGTTTTTCTGGATGAGATGGAAAAGGGTCTTGCCGGACAACAGAGTTCTCTTGCAATGCTGCCGACTTACATAGAGACTGAAGCGGGGATACCGACGGGCGAATCCGTCATCGTTATGGATGCCGGAGGAACAAACTTTAGAGTAGCGGCGGTTTGTTTCGAAAATGACGGCACGGCGACTATCAGCGACTATGAGCTTTTCGATATGCCCGGTCTCAAAGAGCAGGTCGGCAAAGAAAAGTTTTTTAAGATTATGGCCGGTTATATTGAGCACGTGGCCGACAAAAGTACCAATGTAGGATTCTGCTTTTCGTACCCGATTGAGATGTTCCCGAGCAAAGATGGAAGGGTACTTTATTTTTCAAAGGAGATAAAAGCCCCGGAGGTTGAAGGGCAAATGATAGGCGAAAATCTGAACCTTGCCATTAGCTCTACTCTGGGTACGGAAAAGAAACAGATGGTGCTGCTCAATGATACGGTTGCCACTTTATTGGCGGGCAGGGCGGCTCCGGGCGCCGGAAGGTTCGAGAGCTATATAGGTTTTATTCTTGGCACAGGAACGAATTGCAGCTATGTCGAGCAAAACGGAAATATAACGAAGGCCGAAGGTCTGGATACGGCCAAAAGCCAGATAATAAACGTGGAATCTGGCGGATTCGGAAAGGCACCCCGCGGAAATATCGATAAGGAGTTTAATGAGGCATCCGTTAATCCCGGCGTGAATGTGTTCGAGAAGATGATATCGGGTGCATATCTCGGGCCGGTGTGTCTGAGGACCATTCAGGCTGCGGTTGATGCGAAATTTTTCAGTGACCCGCTTGCGACAGGGCTTAAGCAGCTGAAAGAGCTGAGTACGGAAGACCTGAGTAAATATCTGTATGACCCCGCAGGTGATAATGCGCTGGCCGGGGCGGCGAAAGGGGCCGACGAAAATGATTGCGCGGCTTTGTATTACCTGTCGGACAGGGTGGTCGAGCGGGCCGCGAAGCTGACGGCGATTAACCTGTCGTCTGTGGCCTTGAAGAGCGGCAAGGGCCGTAATCCATGTCGGCCTGTGTGTATCGTCGCAGAGGGGACCACGTTTTATAAGCTGACCTCGTTGAGACAGCGAATCGAATACTATCTCAAGCAGTATCTGGTAGAGCAGAAAAATGTATTCTACCGGATAGTAGCCGTTGATAATGCGACATTGATTGGGGCTGCGATTGCCGGCCTGACGAATTAGCGGGGAGTAATTGCCTGTGGTGTATTCGTTCGCAGCTTTGCCGGACAAATCCATAATCATGGGAGGATGTAAAGGCCGCTGTTTTTTGTAGTGATAGTAATTTCGGAGTAAGTAAATGCAAAGTAAGTTCGAATTTATAAGGTTAGTGGGAGACGAGCGGCGGATGGGCTCTAATCTTGCCGCTGTTTCGCGGCACTGGCAGGGTAAGAAAGAGCACTTTCTTATGATAAGCCCCCACGACGACGATGCGGTGCTGGGGGCGGGGCTGCTCATACAATTGGCCAAACGCGAGAATGTGCCGGTGCATATATTAGTTGTTACGGATGGCAGCATGGGCTATTGCAGTGTTAAAGAGAAAGACAGTATCGCTGATATAAGACGTAATGAAGCTTTCGAATGCTATCGAAAACTGGGTGTGCCGAAGAAAAATATTGTCTGGCTCGGCTTTACGGATTGCCGGCTGAATGATTATCGCGGCAGAAGACCCGCTGAAACGGAGGAGTCTACTGCAATCAGTGGTTTTACAGGTTTGCAGAATTCTTTTACCCACTATCTGCGGAAGATAAGACCGACGCAATGTTTTTTGCCTACGAGTAACGATTTGCATCCCGACCATCGTATTATTTATGATGAGTTTCTTATCAGTCTGTTTCATGCCGCCGGCAATATCTGGCCCGAACTGGGTAAGCCTTTAAGCGTAGTACCTTATGTTAATACGTATGCGGTTTATTGCGATTTTCCCTCTCCTCCGACTTTGCGGATGCGTACGCCGATGTCGTATCTGGAAAATAAACTCAAGGCAATTTCCGCCTTCCGTTCACAGAAGCAAATATCGTCGCTGATTGAGAATGTTCGGCACTGTGGACCCGAAGAGTATATAAGAGCCATAGATTTCAAATTGTACCATCCTGCAAATTACCGCAATCAGTTCGAAGAGAAGAAATCGCTGAAAATGATGCGTTGAAATATGCGGTGTTGAATTCGTATTTATTGGCTGTGTTTCGAATCAAAAGGCACATTACACTGCACAACATTTAGTGTTTTGTAATTTCATAAGCCCCGATATCGGTGTTTTGGTCCTGGGGCAGTGGCGTCCCCCAAAAATCCTGAGCGCCGCAATCCTCAATAAAAATACCTGCATCGATGCAGGGAGAATCGTTTCTTATTTTATAGCCTTCCAGAGAGTCGAGGCCATGTCCGCCGGTTCCGGGATTGATTAGCATGGGATTATCTGTGATTGCGTATGGGTCATCGGGTGGATTTTCGTGGTTGCCGTAGAAAACGTTGTGTTCGAAAACGTTGTTCGTGCTCTGCCCGAAATCGTATCTGACTTTTCCATCGACGTAGAAGATATTATTGTAGAAGTATGTGTCTTTTGCCCAATTGTCCCATTTGGTGCAAAGTATTGCGTATATGTCACGCTCTTTCGGGATATAGAAAACGTTGTTGTATATTTTCGTATTATTCACAGGCCCGCTTATTTGAAATATACGGGCGCCATCGTTACGGCTGATGTTATAGCGAATTACAGTTCCCTCGTTACCAATGTTCCATGATGATATGACTTGAGTACAAATGAGCATAAAGCCGCCATCGTTGTCGTGGCTGTAGTTATATTGAAATAATGAGTTGCGGCTGTTATAGTCGGAGTCGAAGCCCTGGCCGTCTTTTGTGCCTTTCATGCCGCTTACTTCGTTGAATTGGATAATTGTATTGTCGCAGCTCCAGGGCCAGATGCCAGCGGCGTAGTCCTCCGCTCGTTGCCGGCCGCCTCGTACCACGTTATGTTCCACAAGGCAGCCGTCACAGCCCCAGGGCTTGATGCAGTCTCCGCCGATATCTTCCATCAGGTTGCCGCGTATGACCACGTTCAGACTTGGAAACCAGTTTCTTGAGCGGTTCGTGAAAGACGACCTTCCGCATATTCCGTTACGGTCCGTCCGTGCAAGGTGACAGTTTTCTATCAAAAGGTCGTCGAAGTGCGAAGGAGTGCGCCCTTTGCATTCGAAGAATATTCCGCAGCCTTCTTTTGATTTGTCGTTACTTCCGTTGACATCGTGCACGTACAGATTTTTCAGATGGATGTGGTGAAGAGCGCCGCAATTGTTGGCCGAGATTCTGACGCCGGTGCGCCAGTCCATACGGGTTGGGCCAAGATTGGTTACTTCGAGATTGTTCAGCTCCCAATACTCGATATTTTCCAGCAGAATCGTATCCAGGATTCCGTCGCCATCGATGCGCGGCTTCGGACCCTGACCATACGTATCAACTATCATAGGTTTGTCTTTTGTGCCTGAGCCTTTGGGTTTGAGCCGGCCGGTATAAGTGGTGCCTGCTTTGAATAATATTCTGTCACCCGGCGCGAAAACATAATTGTTTACAGCGGCCAAGGTTTTCCATGGCGCATCCGGGTCGTCACCGGTGTTTTGGTCGTTGCCGTTCTCGTTATCGATGTAATAAGTGCAGCCGGTTGTAAAACTGACGATGGCGGAGACGGGATAATGGTCGGAAGGGTAACGGCCATCGATATTGCCATATATTATATTCGCTTCGAGCACTTTAGTGCCCGGTTGTGTGAAGATGTAATCAATTTTATCGCCTTTGCGGTTTCCCTTGAAACGGTTGAATGTGCCGACATTTTTGGCGTTCGGATGCAAAACGCGAAACGTATCAACCATTGGGACGGGATTTTTGAGTTTATCGCCGTCTTCTTCAAAAAGTGTCTTACCTTTTAAATATGTTATAGCCGGATTGTCTTCACCAGCGTTGAAATCACCCGTTACTATGAAAGGGTCCGGGTGTTTTCTGCTGAGGATGCGTTTTGTCAACAGGACGGCGCTTTTTTCCCGGGAAGGCTGGGAAATATGGTCTAAATGAAGATTAAAAACATAAAAGGCCTTTGCTGATTTCTTTTCGATGAATCTTGCCCATGTGCAAATGCGGACACAGGCGTTGCCCCAGTGACTTGAGCCGGGAACTTCCGGCGTATCGGAAAACCAGAACGTTCCTGATTCGTTTATATCGAAAAGGTCGAGACGATAAAGAATGGCGGAGTATTCGCCGTCTGTTTTGCCATCTTCGCGCGCAACGCCGATTTCGCCATACGCGGGTAAAGCGTTACGAATTTCGTCAATCTGAAAACGCAAAGCTTCCTGTAAGCCGACGACATCAGGTTTGTGGTTACGTAAAACATCGAAGACCATTTCACGCCTGTTTTTCCAGCGGTTTTCGCCATCGTTGGCGGTGCCGTAGCGGATATTGAAACTCATTATTCGCAATTGAAAGTCATCAGTTTTTGTCTTGTCGGTGCCGAAAAGCTCCTGAGGAGAGAAAAAATTGAAGAGTATGCACAAACCTAAAAGAGTAAATATGAGATGTATCACTTTGAATGAAGCGAATGTTTTACTTTTATACATAGCTTGCTCCTAAAGGCTTTTTCGCTTTTGCTCTTCAGTCAGCGGCTCGTTCAGCGAGCCGGAGCGAAAGCCCTGCAGGTCGATTGTTACGAATTTGAAGCCGAGTGATTTTAATTTATCGATTATTTTCGAGCGGGCCGGCTCTTTTGTGATTTTATCGATGTCCTGCTGGTGGACTTCAATTCGGGCGATGGTATCGTGATGGCGAACGCGAAATTCGACAAGGCCGAGACTTCGCAGGAACTCTTCGGCCCGGTCGATTTGTTTTAATCTTTGTTCGGTAACTTCCAGGCCGTAACTGATGCGGGAGGCCAGACAGGGGGACGAAGGCAAATCTGCGGTAGGCAGGTTAAGCTGTCTGCTTAGAGTGCGGATTTCATCTTTGGTGAGTTTTGCCTCGGCCAGTGGGGAACGGATGCCGAAGACCTTCATTGCGCGGTTGCCCGGGCGGAAGTCGTCGAGGTCGTCAAAGTTTGTGCCGAAGATGACATGGTTGAAATCCTGTTCTTTGGCGATATCTAAAAGTAATTTGCATATATGGGATTTACAATGGAAACAACGGTCGGCTTTGTTTGCGGTGAAGTTCGGGTCGGACAGCTCATCTGCATCGATAACCTGAAGGCGGACGCCTATTTGGCCGGTGAGTTTTTTGGCGCGGGCAAGCAGGTTCGAAGGCTCGGCCACGCCGGCACTAATACAGGCAAGGACGTTTTCTGTTCCGAGAGTATCGACTGCCGACTTTAAGAGAAATGTGCTGTCCACGCCGCCGGAGTATGCGATGATGACTTTGCTGAGCGTTTTTAGTATATTTTGGAGTTTTTGGTATTTAGACTCTAACATTTTTACAATCACCAACCTTAACAAGAAGTGAGGATAGATAATCCTATTTTTTATTAAGAAGTTCTGTATTGTCAACCCACATTACGAAAAAAGGCTGTTCATTGCCACGTTTTTTCATGATGATAAGGAAAGGCCGGTCGAACTTGAAGTATCTGGGAATAGCGGCAGCCTTAATAGTTGCCTCGCTTTCCAGTATTGCACCGCAACGGTCAAGCTTGAATTTTATACTTTGCTTTGCTCCAATTATAGGCATAGAGGGATTAGCGTTTGAGATTGTTTTTCCTAAGAGTTCATCGAAACGATGGTCTATCTCCCAGAACATTTCCGGCACCATTAGGACATCGCCGCTGCCAAACATGACCGTGATTTTATGGTGGGGCTTCTTTTTGAAATCTGTTATTTGATTGTCAATATAGTCGAGCGTTTGAGCTAAGGAGTCCTTCGGCTCAACGACAGCAGCAATTACCTGATAGGGCCGGCTGTGTTTGCATAAGTCAATCGCAAACTCTTTCATTTGGAGGTTACGGTCAGGATTATTAGAATCCTCATGATAATATAGAATTTTCACTTGCTCACGCATTTTCTTATACTGTGGCATATACCCCCATACTCCAAATGCGCCAATGTTTGTTTTGATCCCTCTGGAATCAGTGAAAGACAACCCTTTTTTAGCCTGGCGATAAGGGTGTTCGAACGGTACATTGGCAATGAGGTAAGAATAGGCAAGGATACCTTCCAGATAGGAGGCAATATCACTGAAATCGGGTACGGATTTTGATGGGAATTCGGCTGCCATTTCCCTGTGTATTTTGTCAATGATTCCGTCTTTTACCCGGCCTGCAGCAACATATAATGAATTGGGTTCAAGGTCTGATGCAGATTGTTCTGCGGAATTTAGCCGGGCCGCTAATTCTTCGGCGCCGACAACCTGAACCGGCTCGCCAATAACATCATCTTTCATCTGGTTCCAGGCCAACTGGAATGATGAACACCATATAACATTCTTTTTCTCCGGACAAGGACTGTCGAGCGTGGGGATGATAGCTGTTTGCTTTAGAAAGCTTGATTGACCTGAAAAAGTTTCTGTTTTTCGTGAGTATTCGACACGCTGAATCAGATAATAACCTAAGCTTGTCGTTAAGAAAACAGCTACTACTGCA
>JASFVS010000099.1:0-9215 GCA_050049715.1 Phycisphaerales bacterium | reverse complement strand
GTGAGGGCAAGCCGGCCGGCTATATGCGGACAGAAAAGAGCTACGCTGATTATCTGCTTCATGTGGAATGGCGCTGGCCTGAAAGAGGCGGTAACAATGGAGTTCTTGCTCATATGAGCGGGCCGGATAAGGTCTGGCCGAAGAGCCTCGAATGCCAGTTATACTCGCAGAATGCTGGTGACTTCTGGGTCATCGGTGGTGTTGAGACCAAAGAGCACGCCAAAGGGGGTAGTCGTGTAAGAGGTCGTAGGACAATTAAGATCAAAGTCAGCAGCGAAAAACCAATTGGTCAATGGAACGCATACGATATCATCTGCAAAGACGACTGGGTTGTGGTAATGGTAAATGGCGTTTTACAAAATATTGCGACCGGGTGCTCTGTAAGCTCGGGTAAAATCTGCCTGCAAAGCGAGGGGACACCCATCGAGTATCGCAATATTTATCTTGAGCCGCTCCAATAGGCTTGACGAATATAATTGTCTCTATTGAGTTTTATATTCACTATAGTGGTTATTTTGGGAAGTGAATCGTTGAGAAAGAAAACGTATTCTACTCTGTTGCGTTCATAATATAGATTTCGCGATAACCAAAGCCGCCTAAGCTGAAAGCTATTTTTGTGCCGTCTGGCGACCAGGATGGACTATAGCAGAATACGGAATTATTTGTTAAATTCCTTTTTTCGCTTCCATCTGCATTCATAATAAAAATGTCGGAATTTCCGTATGTCTCTGAAACGTATGCTATAGTTTGTCCATCCGGCGACCAGGTTGGTTCCGTATCCATGGCGGGGTTGTTTGTTAATCTTATAATTCCGCTGCCGTCGGTGTTCATAACATAGATATCTACATTCTCGCTCCTATCCGAACTTGAGCTAAAAGCTATTTTTTGCCCATCCGGCGACCAGCAGGGGTGATTGTCGTGAGAAGGGCTGTTTGTCAAATTTCTTTGCTCACTGCCGTCGGCGTTCATTATATAAATGTCGCCGCTACTCATAGGAGGATTAGCTTTTCTTGATACAAACGCTATTCTTTGGCCGTCTGGTGACCAGGATGGACTCTCGCAGTGAAGGGGACTATTTGTTAAATTCTGTTTTTCACTGCCATCGACATTTATAACATAAATGTCCCAATTTCTGTATGATGTAGAGGAAAATGCAATTTTTTGCCCATCCGGTGACCAGGATGGATCCGTATCATAAGTGGTGTTATTTGTTAAATTCCTTTTTTCACTGCCATCTGCATTCATAACAGAGATATTGTAATATGATTCAAAAACTATCTTTTGTTCGTCCGGTGACCAGCAGGGATTTATGTCATCGACATTATTATTTGTTAGTCTTGTCCAACGTGCCGAATCCGGCTGGCCTTCGACGCACTCCGAGATGGTATTATTTTCAATACAGCCGTTTCCCTGCATACAGATTGAAATGCAATTAGGATCCAATACACCGCGTACTCTGACACGGTCGCCGGCTTTAAAACTACCCAAATTATCCAATAGATATAATCCACCTGTATCAGGTTGAAACAGTATGCATTCAACTCCCTGAATGAGTGTGCCGCAACTGTCGAAGTGGCCCGGGACGAGTGATACTATCAGGTCGTTTGTGATTGGGTTGAGATTGGACTGTACGATAACCATCAAGTGTTGGCCGCTCATTTCGTACTCATAAGGCATGCCATCCAGCCATACGCCTGACACCTCAAAGCCCGGCGGAAGAAAGATGTCGAAGAAAGCAGTAGTGTTTGTTTCATCTGTTGGGTAATACTTGCCTGTGCCAACTGCATAAAAGAAGATAAAATTGTTCGAACGTTTTATTAGGTCATGCTCGTAATCAACGCCGAAGACAGCACCATGGATTGGGAAAGAACCCTGCCATTCAATCATTGGTATTGTTGGCATTTCCGGCAGGATGGTCGGGTACATTTGGTTGCTCCAGGTCCAGGGAAGGTCGGTATTGTTAATGTCAATGTGGATGTTGTTAGCATCGGGCGGTACTGGAAACAGTATTGAATTTACGTCTTCAGGGATAAATTCGAAAAAAAACTCACCACTGAAGGCAGCACTGAGACCTTTTGGAGAAGGATTGATTTGGATTTGCATATCTTCAAGCGGCATGCTTGCCTGGGTTGGTAAAACAGGATTAGCGGACGCCGGAGCCAAGGAGATAAAAATAATTAATAAGATGGCGGTTTGTTTCATTTGGGATATCCTCCCGTAAAATTTCCGTTTCATAGAAATTGTACCAAAAAAAGACTTTAAGTTCAAATAAACGGGTATTTGGCTTATTTTTTCGAATCGAGCCTATTTTGCTGATTTATCAGACTTATTTGCTGCGGTTTTGCTATTAAAGGTCGGCTCATTTTAATGCCGATGATACTGTGGCGGAAGGTGTTTTTAGCATCTGGAAGCCATCGTTCATACCTGCTGACCTGGGGTTAAAGCAGTGAGCAACGAGAAATTAAATATGCCCGCGAAGTGTAAACAAACAGTCAGGAAATTAAGCCGCACCTCTACGCTTTCTTGCGGAAGCAAGGGCCGGAGCGACCCAAGTGTTGAGGGAATTTCTGAGAATGGAGGTTTAGGGCGGAACCTCAGAAGTTTTCTCGATTATCTTACTGTGGAGGCAGGTTTGTCCAATAATACCGTTTTAGCTTATGGACGCGATTTGAGAAGCTTTCTGGAGCACTGCAAATCCTGCAATATCAATCAGATTCAGCAAATTAAGCCAAACCTTATCCAAGACTACATGCGAATTCTTACAAAGGACCAAAAGAGTGAAAGTTCGATTAAGCGGGCCCTGGTTGCTATTAGAATGTTTTTAAGGTTCGCCAAGCTTACCGGTCTTATCGAAGACGACCTAACGTCGATTCTTGAAGGCCCGAAACTTTGGCAGAGATTGCCCTGTGTCTGTAGTAAGAGACAGGTTATTGACCTTTTGAATGCTCCGGACCCCTATGAGCCTTTTTATATTCGCGACAAGGCGATGCTTGAGCTGCTCTATGCCACCGGCATACGTGCCAGCGAGATAGCAGGACTGAAGTGTTCGGATTTGAATCTTAAGATTGGTTATCTGCGCTGCTTAGGTAAAGGAGGCAGAGAACGAATAGTTCCAATCGGAAAAGTAGCGATAGCGGCGATAAACGAATATTTGATAAATTTACGACCGGGGCTGATTAAGCCTTTCAGTGGTGATTTTTTGTTGCTTAGTCGAACAGGCCGACCTATGAGTCGTATTGAGATTTGGAGATTGGTTAAAAAATATGCGATTCGTGCCGGCATGCCCAGAAATTTAACCGTACATACGTTGAGACATTGCTTTGCGACTCATTTGTTGTCTGGTGGGGCCGATTTGCGAAGCGTGCAGGAAATGCTTGGTCATGTCGATATAGCCACCACCCAGATATATACGCACGTTGACCAGGAAAGATTAAGAGAAATACACAAAAAATTCCATCCAAGGTCGTGAATTGATTATTGATTTTCGGTTACCAGTTTCCGATTGGAACAAAAGAGAAAAAAAACGGAAATTGAGAATCAATTTACTTGGATATAGTTTGTGAGTTATGATAGTATAAAGAATTTAACAGGCTCAGTAAAAAGTAAGTCGCTAAAGAGCCAGCGGGAACGAGCTTCAAATGGGCAGAGTAGGGACACCGCAAGGTGGAAACAAGGTAGTTTCCTCAAGGTCATCCGAATGAGCACTAAGAGGTTATATCTGGCAATATTGATATTGGTAATAGGGTGTCAACAAGCTGGTATTGGCCAGAATACGCCTGTTTCACCACAGAATACGGCAACTGCATCACAAACCAAGCCTGATGAGCAGCTTGAAATCTTCAGGAATGCCCTTTTAACCGACCCCAACGAAGAAATCCGTATAAAAGCTGCAGGTGTGATGTTAGGTAGTGAAAATCCTTTGGCCAGAGAAATTCTTCTTGATGTGCTAAACCTGAAAAGCAATAGTGCAGCTCGTATGGCCATTTGCAAGGTATTGATTCGTACGAGGGAATCACAAGGTTCGGTGCCAAATTCAGATGATTTTATCGCTCCTCTTTTGAACATCTTCGATACCGAGGTTGCTGCCGAGGCACAATTGGCTGCGGGAGCGACATTACTTTTTGAGTATGATAAAATCGGGCCGCTAATTGAACAAATAGTGACGGATGCCTCAAAACCAGTCAAGACAAGATTGAATGCAATCCAGGCGTTGAAACTAAGGCCTGATATGATGGCGACGATTAGGCTTATCAAGCTGGTCGATGACCCTGACAAACAAGTATCGGCAGAAGCGGAAAAGGCCCTGCGTTCTCTGAGTATTCCGGTTGGTGAAAACTACTGGATGCGTGAGCAAAACATTTACGAACTGCAGCGCAAAGGTAAAGGTAAATTTCTGCGGGAATGGCTAATTCGGCAGGAAGCTGAGATGCGCCAGTTGAGAGTCAGATTAAATTTGTGGCAAGGAAAGTACCTTTCAGCTTTAAATAAAATATACGCCGGTATCAGTGACGATACGGAAAAAGGTAAATTTTTAATTGAGCATTTGAGTGACCCGGAAGTAGTGGTCAAGTTGTGGGTGCTGGATAAAGTTCATCAATGGCGGGTAGCAGCGGGGACTTCAAGGTTACCGGCCGAGCTTGGGCCAATTTTATTGAGTTTTATTTCTGACCCGGACAGAGATATTCGGCTGCGAACGGCCAAGTTGTTGTCCTTAATGGTAGAATTAAATTCGGCTCAACAATTATTAGCCCAGCTTGAAGCCGAAAAAGATGAGGAGGTTAAAATTCAATTGCTGGATGCGCTTGGAGGGGCATGCTCATATGCTCTTCTTTCGCCTTCTTCGCCGGTTGGTATTTCGCCTGAAATTAGAAAACAAGTCCTGGGATTGGCGTCCGGGTACCTTTCTGAGAAGGATGCGGCGAAAGCCCAAAAGGGTGCGGAAGTACTTAAAAGATTGCTTAAGCCGGAAGGTTTGACGCCGGAAGAGCAGGATGAATATCTTGGTTTATTAGTCACAAGATATAATCAACAGGAAAAGCCCGATGGGGCGCTGCGTGGAGAGCTGCTTAGTACAATGGCAGATTTATGTGCTCAGGGCAGTGCCTGCAAGGCCAAAGCAGCGGAGATTTTTGGGCCATTGTTTTCAGATGCTTTACTTGATGAAACAGATTTTGTCCGGGAGACGGCAGTAGATGGACTTATATATATCGACCCGGCGAGTGCCCTAAGGAGATTAAGAAATAATTTTGTTAATGATTCCAGTGTTGAGTTGAGGAAAAAAATAATAGGATTGGCCGGGGAAGTTGGTGGCAAAGAAGATTTGGACTGGCTTGTGGAAAAGATTGGCTTGAACTCGGAAAGCGGGCCGGCCTGGCAGGCGATGAGGAGGATATTTAACGGTTCAGATTCTACTGTCCTTAATGAATGGATGGACAAACTTATAGTGCAGAACATTAAAACCACGTTGTCTGATGAAAATAAAATTGCTTTTCTTAAGATAGCAAAAGCTAAAGCCACAGGTGAGAATAAACCGGCAATGCTCAAGAGTGTCAGGGAAAATCTGGCCGAGCTTTATGCTAAAGTTAAACAGTTTGACCGGGCCGCCGACTATTTTGATAGTCTGTATAAAGCCGCACAAACCAACAAAGAAAAAGATGTAATCCTGCCGAAATTATTAGATGCATACCTTCGGAGCGCGAAAGTAGAACTTGCCGCTCAACTTGTAACTGAATATCTGGCGAGAGGAGATTTGGGTACTGAGAATGCTGTTGTAGGTACACTTGACACGTATCTAAACGAGCCGGTCGCCGAAGCCAATCCTAATGTAGTTATGAAAGCTCTAAGTGAAATTAAACCTTCCGAGGCCAGGCCGAAGTGGAGACAATGGCTTAAAAGCTGGACCGACCGTCTCAGTAAGAGTGAAAAGGCGGAAAAACCTAAAGAGGGATAATCGGTAAGGCATAACAATTCCTGATTTGTTTATATAAATCTTTTCAATAGTTGTTTTAGAAGCTCCATCGGCAGGCCCATCACGTTTGTTAGACTGCCGTCAATTCTTTCGATAAATTCATCTCCGTTTTCTTTTATCGCATAGGCACCGGCTTTGTCCCGCCATGATTCGTCTCTAATATGTTCTTCGATTTGTTCAGGACTCAGCTTTTTGGGGTAGATGGTTGTGCTGTCACTTCGGTTTAATTCTATGTCGTCACTTAATCTTACAATTGCAATGCCGGTTATTACCTTATGTGGAGCGCTGAATAATTTTTTTGTAATCTGTTCGGCTTCTTCGGCATCGGCGGGCTTACCGATGATTTGCCCTTTAAAATCGACAACGGTGTCTGCTCCGAGGATAAGGCGGTTGGGATATTTATGGGCGATTTTTTTTGCTTTTGCCAAAGCCAGGGCTTCAGCGTATTCGCCGGCTTTGATACCTGAAGTTGGAAAGGCCGACTCGTCAATATCAGGTGGAACGACGGTGAATTCATAACCGGCTTCGGTTAGTAACTGTTTTCTTCGGGGCGATGCCGATGCGAGGATGAATGAATGTTGGGATTGTTCGGACATAAATATGACATCCCTGTTATTCAGTCCTGAGTTCCGGTTATTTGTTTGCAGAAGACCAGGTATTCCCGCTCGATTTGCTCCGTGTTATAGCCGATATATTCCTCGAACAATCGCCGTCCGACAATTCGGTTCCACTGAGCGGTTTTCGGGGTGTTTCTGTCTGTCGCTATCCTTTTACTCGTACTATTAAGCGCCCAGGTTCCCTCTAAGCCGTCTGCGAGTAATTTTTGATAAACGCCCAGTCGTTTGCCATAATCTGCTTCCCGCAGAAAACGCACTAACGCATACGACTGGCTGTAAAAAGCCATTACCGATTCAGTAGCATCTGTGGCGAGCACGTCACCCGGATTCATTGTTATCAGTTCTCTGAGAGATATTGTTTTGTTTTTAGCGAACGTTTTTCTCAAAGCGTCTACTCGGTATCTATTTTCGGCAGGATCGAAATAAATCATTCCGTTTTCCATTCCGTGCGTTTCGAACAACATTGCCGTGCCTTCATCAAGCCAGCTCGGCATCCGAAATTTAAAATGCCTGCCGTTGAACTGATGCCATCCTTCATGCCCAATAGCCGCGAGGGTCCTTTTTATGCCGATATTATACAACACGCAGGCGTCATTGTGGTAGTAAGCACCGGCTTTTATTTTACAGAACATTTCAGCCTGTTCACCTGTAAATTTCTTCGTGAAATGTTCCCACTGGCTGCGGTTGGCAAGAAGGTAAATGGTAAATTTAGTCCTTGTTTCGACTGGTTTTGGTAAAAGGCTGTTGTAGGCCCGATAAGAAGATTCAATAAATTCGCTAATTCGCTCAAGAAGTGAAAGCTTTAAGAGTGTTGTGTATATTTCGTAGTGAGCCGTAGTGAGTTTCAATCCCGGCCCATACTCATTTTTCCAGACCCGTACGGATTTTAGGTTGGGCAGATTCCGACCTTTTAAATACGCTGCAACTCCTGTGCAGGAATCGAGGTATATGGTGTCGGCAGTGCTGTTATCTTCGATATTATAGGTCTCGGAACAGCCGGCCAGACAAACGATTATGAAAATCAGCGTGAACTTCCTCACTCCAATCCATCCTCCGAGGTTTCGAATACCTTTTCGTAGTTTAGTATTTAATCAAGACATCACAAGGTTTATTCTATTTATAAAAATCGGCTATAAATGGTACTAAATCCATTATATTTTGTCCACCCGAGCGTTATTTTTCGTCTAAGATTAATAGTTAGGCCGGATGTGTAGTTGGTAAAGAAATATCCTTGTGTAATTGATTAAGGAATTTGTAGAAAACGGACCAAGGCGGATAAAAAGCAGCAAGCAGGGCCGCCGGCCCCGCTTGCTGTAGCATTATGTCCCCCTGCTTTTTTTAATGTCTATATATCCTTGAAGTCTGCACCAAATATTTCGGCAGTGAACAGGTAAACTTTCGTTTCCGGGTCTTTCCATGCATCAGGTGGAAGCCCCGCTTTGTGTGAACAGCAGTATGAAAGAAATTCTTCTTTTCCCCAGCCTGTCTCAGTGGCAACCTGAGGCAGGAAACAGCCGGAGGCATGTCCTTTCCTAATATAGATGCCATCGACGCCTAATCGCAGACTTACTGGCTCATCGGTTTTTTGTAACGGCGAGAGAACCGATATTTCAACATCTAATTTATCTAATTCGTTTGTGGTTATAGGCTCGGAGAAAAAACGCGGGTCGCCTGTAGCCGAAGACTTGGCCATTTCAGCAATCAGCTCAATCAATGGACTGTCCGAAGTGAACTGTCCGATACACCCTCGCAGTTGGCCGCGATTTTTCAATGTTACAAAGCATCCGCAAGGTGCGTTAAGTTCAGGGTCATCGGATTGAGGTTTTTCGACTGATTCGTGCCTGATAACTTTCCGGACGGTATCGCATGCAACTTTCAAAAGTGTTTGTTTTTGAATATCATTCATTTTTTTAGTTGCTAAACATTTTACCCAACAGCTTTATCAGGTAGACCACACAGATAAGTAATATAATAACAACAACTGTGGCGATGTTAAAATATTTTTCTATCAGCCGCCGTGCCTTCTCGCCGAGAAAATAAAAAAGCAGAGCTTCTGAGCCGAATCTCATTGTACGGAATACAACGCTTATTGCTATGAATTTTAATAATGATACTTCCGCCATTCCTCCCAGCCAGCTAAAGAGCATATAAGGTACCGGAGTAAGCGCCGATATGGAAATCGCCCAGAAATCGTATTTATTATAAAGGTCAAGGGCAAATTGTGCTTTTGCACCCAGGCCAATTGTGTTAAACAGGTCCACTACTCGCTCCGGCCCGATAGCCAGGCCAAGAGAAAAAGCAATAGTCCCACCCATAACAGAAAACAATGCGCAGGTCAGGCCATATCTTATAGAGCGCTTCGGTTTGCCCAGGCAAAGGCCTATCACGAGGACATCGGCGGGTATAGGCACACAAATCGGTTCTGTTAATGCAAGTAAAATGAGCGCCACCATTCCATATTTTGTATCGGCCCAGTGAACGACCCAGTTGTATAATCGCCTGTGCCAGTGCCACCAGGCGATGGGCTTGTTGTTCGTGACTCTTGATTTGTTGCTCGAATTATTATCTATCTTTTGGTCACTCGACATTCCTTTTTCCTTTGTTATTATCCCTAAGCAGTTGAAAGTCAG
>JASFVS010000097.1:0-9222 GCA_050049715.1 Phycisphaerales bacterium | reverse complement strand
GGGAGGCTTTTGGAATTAGGGAAAAAAGTCGATTGTCCGGTAGTTGCGATTCACGGCGACTATGACCTTCACTTGGCTGAAGGAGTAGAAAAGCCATTGTCTGTAGTATTGGAGGGCTTTAAATTTATCCTGCTGGAGAACTGCGGGCATAAGCCATGGATAGAAAGACAGGCGAGGGATAAATTTTACAATGTCCTTAGAGAGGAATTACGTTAATCCTGCAAATATATTTGTGAGTTAAAAGGAGAGAACATAATGAGAAATCGAAAAGGCGTTCTAACAGCAGTAATTTTAGCGGGAATTATGATTTTCGCATTCGGGTGCGATTCCGGTGGGAAGATTGAAGTGAGCGGTGCAAGTTTAGTTACCGATGTTGCCGATGTTGGCAGGAGTGTAGTTAACTTTAACCGCGACTGGAAATTTTCAAAGAGAGAGCAGCAGGGCGCCGAATCGCCGGACTTCAATGATTCGGGTTGGGAGGCAGTACGTTTACCTCACGACTGGGCGATTTCAGGACCATTCGATCCCAGCGAGAATGGTTATGCGGGGAAACTGCCGTGGAGGGGGCAGGGCTGGTATCGGAAAACCTTCGAGCTTGATGTAGGAGATGTCGGCCGGCGCGTTTATTTTGATTTCGATGGTGTGATGGCATTTCCCAAGGTTTATGTTAACGGTCGATTGGCCGGCGAGTGGGATTATGGGTATATGTCCTTTCGTGTGGATGCTACGGATTATGTAAAGTTTGGTGAAACTAATGTGATAGCGGTTGGAGTTGATACGCGCCAGCATGGCACACGATGGTATCCGGGAGCCGGTATTTATCGCAAGGTGACGATGGCTGTTTGCGAGCCGGTGCATGTAGCACACTGGGGTATATTTATAACTACACCTTACGTGAGTGACGCAGAGGCAAGAGTCAGTATAGATTCTACCATCGAAAATCATCTTGATACCGAATCAGAAATCGACGTTGAAATCGTGCTGTTTGATCCTGATAATAATCCAGTGGCGACGGGTAAAAGAATCATTCATGTGCCGGCCAATAGTTCGAGCAAGCTGGACGAGTGGTTGATGGTTTCCGAACCACAGCGATGGGACATTACAAGTCCGAAGCTGTACACAGCCAAAGTAAGTGTTCGTATGGGCGGTGAAATAGTTGATACCGAGAGTGTTACTTTCGGCATCCGTACATTTAGGTTAACGGCTAACGATGGTTTTCATCTCAATGGCAGACGGGTGCAGCTCTATGGCGTGAATCTGCATCATGACCTCGGGCCGTTAGGGGCTGCATTCAATTACCGAGCTATGGAGAGGCAACTGGAAATTATGCAAGAGATGGGAGTTAACGCCCTTCGTACGAGCCATAATCCTCCTGCGCCGGAGGTTCTCGAATTGTGTGACAAGATGGGTATTGTAGTTTGGGATGAGGCTTTTGATAAATGGGCCTGGACGGCCGGCAGGCACGACGGTGAGCCTCCGTTAAAAGAATATGGTGAAAAGCAGATTCGTAACCTGACAATGCGCGACCGAAATCATCCCAGTGTGGTGGTCTGGTCGATTGGTAACGAAATCGGGAACCAGCCTCATGACAGGGAAGGTAAATCGCCTGAACGTGTTGAATTTATGAGTAAATTCTTTCGCAAGTATGACCCGACCCGGCCGGTGGGCATGGGTTGTCATATTCCCGACACTGTGAATGAGCCTATTTTTGATGCGCTGGATTTTACCGGCTGGAATTATGCACGAAGATATGCGCGATATCGTGAGCGTTATCCGAGTAGGCCTATCATCTACAGTGAGTCGGCTTCAGCCCTTAGTACGCGCGGGTTCTATGAATTGCCCTTTCCGAACTCAAAGACGCAGTTTTCGAGTCAACATCAGGTTGATTCTTATGATTTAAATTCTGCCGCCTGGTCGGATATCCCGGATGCGGAGTTTAAATTGATGGAGGACGATAGTTTTGTGGCGGGTGAATTCGTCTGGACTGGTTTTGATTATCTTGGTGAGCCGACACCTTTTAACAGGGAGGCGCGAAGCTCATATTTTGGAATTGTTGATTTATGTGGTATTCCCAAGGACAGGTTTTATCTGTATCGGAGCTACTGGCGGCCGGAAGTGACTACCGTGCATATCCTGCCGCACTGGAACTGGCCTGAGCGAGTGGGTCAAAACGTGCCTGTTTTTGTGTATACCAATGGCGATTCGGCGGAATTGTTCCTGAATGGAGAATCCCTCGGCCGTAGGATAAAAGGAGAGATACCCGCGAAGCCAAAGAATATGTCAAAAGGTAAAACAACTATAGCCAGTTCTGTTGATTCTGTTGGTGGTACTATGAACGCTAATGATAATGACAGCTCAACTTTATGGCGTGCGGCTACAGATGGTACCGGCCAGTGGTGGCAGGTTGACCTGGGGCAGGTCCAGTCTATAGGTTATTTGATGATTGAGCTTGAAAGAGAAGCCAAGCTTTACGGATATGAAGTCAAGGGTTCGGTCGATGGAACGAATTGGACAACTATAGTAACAAAGAGTACGAGCAGATTTCCCATGTGGTATGGACCGCGACGGGCGTTTCACGACGTGGAGGTGCAAGCAAGGTATTTGCGTATTGAGTTTACCAATATGCGGGAAAATGCCCGGGCGGGGATAAGGGAGTTCGGTGTGTATCCTGAAAAAGTGGAGTCGCCTTATTATGATGTGACTTATAAATATCGGCTGCGCTGGAACGATGTTATTTACCAGCCCGGAGAGTTGAAAGCTGTTGCATACAAGGATGGTAAAGAAATCGGCCGGGCGGTTATGCGCACGGCGGGTGAGCCGGCGTCAATTCGCCTGACGCCAGATAGGAAAGAATTGTCCGCTACCGGTGAGGATTTATGTTTTGTTTTGGTTGAGGCATTGGATGATAAGGGGGTGCTTTGTCCATTGGCGGACAATATGATTAATTTCAAAGTTGAAGGGCCGGCTGAGATAGCGGCTGTGGGTAACGGCAATCCCCTTTCAATCGAGCCGTTCCAGGCCGATAGCCGGAAGCTGTTTTATGGAAAGGCAATGTTAATTTTGCGGACCAAAGAGTATCGAGGCGGCACGATAAAAGTCAAAGCTGAGAGCGAAGGTCTAACTGCGGCGGATATCACTATAAAATCCAGGACGTCTTTTTAGAAAGTATCTTCGTCTTATTTAAAGATAGAATTATTTGGGTGATTTAAGTTATAGTTTTTTAGAAAGGGCAGGTGAAATTATGAAAATCCGTGTATTAGTCGTTGCGTTCATTTTCTTATTTTGTGTGAGTATGGTGTTAGGTGCTGATATGGATATACGATTGAATTCTCTGGGTTTTTCTCCGGGTATGCCGAAGAAGGCTTCCATAATCGCGGAATGTTCCGATTTCACTGTGAAAAAAGCATCGGACAACGAGACGGTTTATTCCGGTACGGTGACAGGTCCGGTACACCAGGATGACGTGGACCAGGATGTGTGGATAGCTGATTTCTCAGAAGTGAAGACAGAAGGCAAATTTTATCTGGATGTGCCGGGAGTGGGTCGTTCTTATGACTTTGAAATTAAGGATAACGTTTATGATTTTGCCTTTTATACAGTTATGAGGGGTTTTTATCTGTGGCGGTGCGGAGTTGCGGTCGAAGGTGAGCATGACGGCAAGCGTTATTCACAGGCCGCCTGTCATCTCAACGATGCATATCAGGATTATATTGGTATTAAAGATTCTAAGGGAGACGGTACAGGTGGCTGGCATGATGCCGGTGACTATGGCAAATATACGGTGAACGCGGGTATCACGGTGGGGACAATGTTCATGGCCTGGGACCATTTTCAGAGACGGCTCAAGGATGTTGACCTCGATATTCCTGATACTGCGCCGGGCTATCCAGATTTCCTGAAAGAGCTCAAGTGGGAAACGGACTGGTTTTTGAAAATGCAATATCCGGACGGTTCGGGAAGAGTCTCGCATAAGTTAACACGTGTGAACTTCTCCGGTTTTATTATGCCCGAAGATGATTCTGAAAAGAGATATTTTACGGACTGGAGCTCGGCGGCCACGGCTGATTTTGTTGCTGTAATGGCTATGGCGGCGCGATACTTTAAGCCGTATGACGCCAAGTATGCGCAGACTTGTCTGGATGCCGCCAAAAATAGTTATACATTCTTGAAAAACAATCCGGACCACAAGAGATTTCAACAAGGGGACTTTAGAACAGGTGGCTATCAAACCAACGACACGGATGACCGGCTTTGGGCGGCGGCTGAAATGTGGGAGACCACGGGTGAATCTCAATATTTGAAAGATTTCGAGGAAAGGGCGGCTGTTGCTCAAAGCAGCAGGAGGGGTCGAGCTTCAAGTGATAAGAAAATAGACGAGGACTGGGACTGGGGTAATGTAAGGAATCTGGGCATGTTTACTTATGCTCTTTCTAAGAGGCAAGGGAGAAATTCCGAACTGCTGGAGAGTATAAGAAAAGATATAGTTGATGTTGCAGATGCTATCGTCGCTAATGCGAAACGTGATGTTTATGGCAGACCTCTTGTCAGGTATTACTGGGGTTGTAACGGAACGATTGCAAGGCAGGTTTTGAATCTGTATGTTGCCGAGAGAACATCTCCGAAGAAAGAGTATATTGATACCGCTCTGGATGCGATAGGGCATATATTCGGGAGGAATTATTACGGGCGGTCGTATGTGACGGGATTGGGGCATAAGCCACCAATGAAACCTCACGACAGGCGTAGCGGCGCCGACGGCATCGAGGAGCCCTGGCCGGGTTATATCGTGGGAGGGGGACATTCCGCGACGGGCTGGCAGGATGTTGAGGAAAGTTACAGTACCAATGAAATTGCTATCAACTGGCAGGCGGCTTTGGTTTATGCGCTTGCCGGATTTACTGGCGGTCTATCGCAATAAAACCTCAGAGCAGGTCGATATGTTTAGCCGGGCTCTACGGGTAGCTTGAGCGCTGTGAGGCGGGTAATTCCTGTATATTTTTTGAAGGATTTTCTAATTCTTGTTTTAGATAATCAATGTAATTATATTGCGAAATGATGAAAATAATTAAGGAGTACAGAAAATGAAGAAGTGTTTGGCAGTTCTATTTTCCATGCTTTTATTTAACGTAGCATCGGCCGCGAGAAGGCCCTGGCAGGTGCTTTCGAATCCGCGTGTCGCTGAGGTTGCATCCAAATTTCAGGAACCGCCGCCTGAGTATGCGGCGACGATTACGTGGGGATGGGATGGCCCGATTACTGAAGAAGTAATTGTGCGTGACTTGGACCTTATTTATTCTCGCGGTTTTCGTGCGGTTACTATCGAGGCGGGTTATGATATGGACAATGCTCCTTATCTTTCCGACGGCTGGTTCAAACTGGTTCGTTTCGCGGTCGAACAAGCCAAGGCGCGTGGTATGCGGGTCTGGATAATCGACGAGGGAAAATATCCCAGCGGGTTTGCCGGAGGTAAATTCACACAAGAGCGTCCTGAGTTGCGTATGCAGGGGTTAGGTGTTGCTCAAAGGATGACCGTTTCCGGCGGGGAGAGTGTCTCACGTGAGGTGACGCCGGAGACTGTAGGTGTTATTGCAGTTAGTATTAAAGATGGAAGCAGTCAGGCCCTGGATTTCAGTTCAGGAGAAATTAACTGGACAGCGCCTGAAGGTGAATGGCGGGTTCTGATAATTGACCATCAGTTCAGGACGCCGCAGACGCGGGCAGTTAATGATTCCACTCGTTCCAAGACCACAAGGAATTCCATGGGAGACCTTATTAATCCTACTGCGGTGCAGCAGTTTATTGACTGGACGCATGTTCAGTATAAGAAACATATCGGAGATGAGCTCGGGAAAACTGTTATGGGTTTTCGCGGCGATGAACCTGATTTTGCTTATACACCCTGGACGCCTGGTATGCTTGAGATATTTAAAGAACAAAAAGGTTATGATGTGAGGCCTTATTTGGCCTATTGTGTTCCTATGGGAAGACGTGGACCTCGGTTAGTGCTTACCGATGAGCAGCGCCGGGCCAAAGCGGATTACTGGGATGTATGGTCGAAGCTGTTCGGCAAATACTTCTTCGGGATGCAGGCCAAGTGGTGCCGGAACAATGGTGTGGAACATATGACACACCTTAATAACGAGCATGTTATGCAGCGGCTCGTGCATTCGAGCGGTGACTACTTCCGTGCACTGCGGCCTGTGCAGATACCCGGCGTGGACTCGATTTGGAATCAGGTCTGGCCGGGCAAGAATGCGGACTTTGTCAGACTGCCGGCTTCGGTGGCGCATGTTTATGGTAAGGCACGCGTGCTGAGTGAAAGCTATGCGGCTTACCGTGACCCGCCGGTTACCGCCGATGCGGCGGAGTGGGGTGTGAAATATCAGATTGTTCGTGGGATTAATCTTTTTGAGTTTATGTTTTATCCTGCTTCGTCGGGGAAGGATAAGGCTGTTATGCTCGGCTATATGGCGGAAGAAAAATTTCCGGGCGTGATGGCTTATACCAACCGCGCCTGCTATGTAATGGCGCAGGGTAAGCCGGCTGCGCAAATCGCCGTGTACTTTCCTTCCATGAGCTATTGGCTCGGTGATTTCGAGGCCGATGAGAGCCTTATGAATATTGCAAAACAACTGCTTGAAAACCAGCGTGACTTCGATTTTGTTGACGATGAGTCTTTAGCTTCGGCTATGAAGCTTAAAAACGGGGTGTTCACGAATTCCAGTGACCAGGATTACCGGGCGGTTGTCATTCCGTCAATAAGTGCGATTTCGAAGGCGGCCTTAGAGCGTTTGAAAACTTTTGCTGGTTCGGGCGGGTGTGTTATATCGCTTGGAAGGGAGCCTTCGATGGTTGTTGAAAAGACTTTTCTCAAAGCGGGTGGATCTGCTGATTTAAGCTGGGCGATTCGGGAACCATCGGGAGAGGTAACCGAACGAGTGCTAAAAGCATTACCTAAGCCCGATGTGATGTTGAGCGAGTCTTGTCCAGCAGTGAAATATATACATAAGCGATGGCGCGATGCTGATTTGTATTTCTTCTTTAATGAAAGTACCGAAAGGCAGTCGAGTGATGCTGTTTTAGCGGGCAGTGGTAAAGTACAAATTTGGGACGCGGCTTCGGGAAAAATAAAATCTTTATCAGGTGTTTCATTGGAGAGCGACACCGTACGCTTTAATCTGTTACTTGAACCTTATGAAGCTAAAATTATTGTTATTGGCGGATGATGCGGAAGTTCAATGTTTGAAAGTGTGAATGATTACAGTGGAGGGCTAAATGATAAATTATAGGAAAATAATTGTCATTGCGATTTTGGTGTTCGTATGTCGTTCTGCTTTGGCGTTAGAGCGTAAGGATATAACGTTTAAGGTCTTTCAGTTTCCTGCCAATATGATACCACGTATAGATGGCAATGCTGAGGATTGGTCTATGGTTTCTGATGAGTATGTCATCGGAACTGACCAGCTTGTGGATGATAACGGCAGGCATCCAAAGCCCGACCCGAATAATCTGGATGTTCGTGTGCGAGTTGGGTGGGTCAAAGGAATGAATCGACTATATTTTCTTTATGAAGCCTATGACAATTACTGGGATTTTTCTCTTGCCGGATTGCATAACGACACCTTCGAGGTAGTAGTAGATGCGGATGCTTCGGGAGGGCCTTTGATTGATAAGGGACATAAAGAGATATGGAATACTGAACAGGTGGGTAAGGCAAGAGCCACGCCGGATGACAGGATTAGTGAGGAAGAGGCCAACTGGGCGATTCACGGAGTGCATGCTCAAAACTATCATATATTTACGCCGGCCCGGGGCAAGGACTGGACGCTGGCGTGGGGAGTACAGCCTTGGATAAAAGAGCTACCTTATGCGAATGCAGCGTGTAAGTATGATTTTAAGCCGGGTGAGTCGGGCAGATTAGTGCTGGAGTTTTGGGTGACGCCTTTTGATTATGCCGGTCCTGAGGGACCTGAACGCGCTGTGGAATCGATGTTGTGGGAGAATAAAATCATCGGTTTGTGCTGGGCGATTATCGATTACGATGATGTTAATAACAGGAGAAATAACGGGTTCTGGAACCTTTCGCGACATCATAGAATGTATGGCAATGCTTCACATTTTTGCGCGTTCAAGCTGATGCCACTCGAAAAGAAATTTCTAAAGCCCATCGAAGCGCAATGGTCTTTTAAGGTGCTGGATATGGACAGGCGGTTAGTGGCGTTTAATGACCTGTCTTACGGCAATATCACATCCTGGAAGTGGGATTTCGGTGACGGCGAGAGTTCAACCGAACAACACCCGATTCACCAGTATAAGAGCGCTGGTAGTTATGTGGTTGTGTTGGATATCGGAGGGCCGGATGGTAAATCGAGGCGTTCAAAGGTCTGGGATGTGACGGTGAAGTAAGCTTTTTAGGTGGATGTATTTTAACGGAAAGGAGTAATTTTAATGATTAAGCACAGGCTGAAATTATTCATTGTCTTTATCTTGACAGGATGTCTGGCGGTTCAACTTCACGCCGAGCCGTATAGCGTTAAGCAATATGGTGCCGCGGGGGATGGTAAAACTCTGGACACTGCGGCAATTAATAAGACAATAGAAGCGGCCCATGCAGGGGGCGGGGGGACGGTATACTTTCCAACGGGTACATATCTGAGCTTTTCTATTCGTTTAAAAAGCAATATTGCATTGTTCCTCGACCATGGTGCAACGATTTTGGCAGCCGCGGATGGTGAATTAGGCGGTTACGACGAAGCTGAACCGAATCCGTGGGGAGATAAACATAAGTATCAGGACTTCGGCCACAGTCACTGGCATGACAGTCTTATCTGGGGTGAGAATCTTGAAAATATATCTATTCTTGGACCCGGCATGATTTATGGCAAGGGACTTGGCAAATGGGACAAGCCGAACGATAAGGGGGCGGGTAACAAGGCAGTTGCTTTGAAACTCTGCCGGAATGTTGTTATTAAAGATGTTACTTTCCTGATGGGAGGGCACTTTTGCATATTGCCTACCGGCGTGGACAACTTCACAATTGATAATGTCAAAATCGACACAAATCGCGATGGGATTAACGTTGACTGCTGCCGGAATGTGCGTATCTCGAATTGCACTATCAATTCTCCCAACGATGATGCGATTGTTCTGAAGAGTTCTTATGCTTTAGGTTATGCGCGGGCAACGGAAAACGTAACGATAACCAATTGCCAGGTCACCGGC
>JASFVS010000096.1:0-9252 GCA_050049715.1 Phycisphaerales bacterium | reverse complement strand
TCCAATACCGGCGTGTTAGCAAAACGCATCGAAGCCCGCTACAGAATAAAGCCGAATACGATAAATAAACTAACCAAAACACAAAGCGGCCTGCTCGATACCGCCGCAACGATGCTCAAGCCTCACGGAAAAATCTGCTACAGCACCTGCAGCATACAAAAAGCCGAAAACAGCGAGCTAATAAAAGACTTCCTGAACAAATACAACAACTTCGAGCTTGAATTTGAAAAGCTCACTCTTCCCTCAGCCCAATCCCTCGACCACGATGGCGGTTACGTGGCGATACTTTCTAAAGAGTAAGTCCAAAACGCGCTTAATAATACTGATAAAACGGTATCCAGCCTAAAAAGACTTTCAAATCCAATTCACATCTTTTCCACAAAACACATTTACAATGTGCATAACATGTGAAAAACAAATTTTTTTCGTGCATAAAACCAGCACTCACAGTAACCTTGATTAAGTGGAAAAGAAATTTCCCAAAATACGATTGATTGATTTGCTTTTTCGTTGTCCAATAATAGCAAACTTATCAATAATGTTATTATAGAAATAAATGGAATCTTGTCCCGTGCCCGCTAAAATTAAACCTGGGTTTAACGGGTGCCGGACAAGGGCTTAGCAAATAGAAAATCCTCGGCAGGGGTAAATTATGCAGAGCACAATCACGGATGAGAGTTCTCAAACGACGGCGTCGGGGAACAGTTTAAAGAACGCCACGGATGGAAACCTTTCGCAGATAGATTCTATTAATAAAGTGCTTGCCGAGAAGTTAGGAACGCAAAAGTTCAGAATCTGGTTTCAGAATTCGGCAAGGATGTCACTTTCCGATGGCTACCTGAAAATCGCCGTCCCGAATCTTTTCATTGCCGGCTGGATTGAAAACCATTTTTCCGGTGAAATAAACCATGCGGCTCGGACTGTCACGGGCAAGGAGGCCAAGGTCACTTTTACAATAGACCCGAAGCTCTCCGGCCACCAGAGGAGAACCCACTTGGACGCAAAAAACTCTACATCCGCCGTTCTGCCTCGAAAAAGTAAAACAACAACCCCTACACGCAAAAGCAAAAAGCTTAAAATGTCTCTGGATACGTTCGTTGTCGGCCAGTCAAACGAGTTGGCATACAACGCCGCTAAAGCGGTCGTAAACGAACAGCAAAGTCCATTCAATCCGCTGTTCATCCACGGAGGATACGGGCTGGGCAAAACGCATCTGCTGCAAGGGATTTGCAACGCAGTGCGTAAGAGGCGGCCCCAGACTAATTGGCTATATCTCTCAGCGGAAGATTTTGTCAATCAGTTTGTGCTGGCCCTGAAGACAAAAAAGCTGGAGGCTTTCAGACGCCGGATGCGGCAAACGGACTTGTTGGCAATCGACGACATTCACTTCTTGGCCAGCAAATCATCTACACAGGAGGAATTCCTGCACACATTCAATACAATCAGCCTGGCGGGCAAACAGGTCGTAATGGTCTCCGATGCGCATCCTAAAATGATTGGGCAGCTCTCCGAAAAACTCGTTAACCGTTTCATCTCCGGAATGGTCGTCAAAATAGATGTCCCCGACTTCCAGACCCGCTGTCGAATATGCAGACAGTTCCTTTTGAAAACTCAAAACTTAAAACTCAAAATTAAAAACTGCGATAGTGTAATAAAATACATCGCCGAAATTCTGCGAACAAACGTTCGTGAGCTTGAAGGTGCACTGCTGAAAGTAATTGCATTCTCGGCCCTGAAAAACGAAAGTATCAGCCTGCTTTTGGTCAAGGACGTCCTGTCCGAACATCTCGAAAGATGCGACCCGATTGTCCACGTCTCGGACATCGAATCGGTCGTGGCCTCATACTTCGGAACAACATCGGCCAGCATTCACTCATCCAAAAAAGACAGAACCGTCGCCACGGCCCGCCGCTTCTGCATGTACCTCATCAGAAAGCATACTAAGATGTCATCTTCTGAGGTCGGCAGATTGTTAGGCAACAAAAATCACGCTACTGTCCTTTTGGCCTGCAAGAAAGTCGAAGACCTAATCAAGCGAAACGCCGATCTCCGCTGGCAGGGCCCTGCCGGCAACAAAGTCTGCAAGGCAAAAACAATACTAACCCAGCTCGAAGCCGCACTCTGATACTGCGGCTACACCAACTTTCTGATTCTCCAATCTCTAATTCGCTAACTAATTTTATTTCTGCCTGCGGTTCGCACCAGTTTAAATCACTGGATGAAGCTCATGCCGGCCGGAGTTTACCCCCGAGGTACTACACTCATAACTCGCAACAGAGGGACAGAAATATATCTTTTTGATTTTTACATTGTAATTTTGTATTTCTATTTCCCTCGTTTTGAGTCTATGGTCTTGGGTCTTGGGTCTTGTGTCTTCTTCCCTCCCTATTCCGATAAATTTTACCCAAACGCCCCATATAGAATTAAATTATCGCATATTCCGTATTTTTTTATATTAAAAGCCATTTTACGGCACACTAAAGCACTTTTTAGCTGCGGCTCACTCATCCCTTAAAGAATCCCAAAAATAACCTCTGTTTACTAAAGTGGCCCTTTGTTTTTGACGAAAAAAAACCTATTGCCCGGCCCGTTGAACGGCGATGGGGGGCACAAAATCAACATATATTTTGCGAGGAGACGTAAAATGTGGAACAGAAAGAAAAGGTTGATTGCCCGACGCTTGGTTTGCATGTATATGACTTTCGCTATACTTGCTTCTGGCTGTAACAACAGGTACGGTCGGGTATTGAAACCGGAAAACGATCGTGTTGAAATTTCACAAACTCATTCTGAATTTTCCGATCTGGCCAACAGTTCGGACTTGCCGGTCATGTACGTCAGTGAAGGCAAAATCGGCGTATCCAAAGTCGAAGCGGCACTGGAAACTGCCGACGCCAGCGACTTACAGGCTCGTGCGGAAATGAACAAGCAGATGGCCCATTTCAATGCACGCCGGTCCGAGGTACAGGCGAAAGTCAACAAGTACCTCACCGAAGCCAATGCCCTTCGTGAAAAGTACAACAGGGAATACGGCAAGGCCATGGCGCAAATCGCAGCAAGAGAAGCAGAGCTTGGCGCTTTCGTCGGCCAGAAAGACGCAAACATCTCGGCACTGGTTAAAGAAGGTGACAGCAAACGCAACGACATTCTTGCTGAAGGACGAGAAAAGTTCGAACGTGAAAAAGCTCGTATCGAACAGCTAAAAGCTATCCGGACTGCGATCGAAGTTGAAAGCAATGCCAAAATTCTTGAAATGACAGAAGCTTCGAAGGCGACAAGGGAACGTGCCACCGCCACCGTAGCGGAACTTGAGGCCGAGGCTCTCTCGATTAAACAGGAAACACAGGCTCGCGTCGACGAACTGGAAGAGCAAATCAAATCGACTACTATTCAGACCGAATCGGAAGTCGACAGACTTAACGCCACCCGTGAAGCAATCCTTAAGGATGCTGAAGCTCGCGTAAAAGAGCTTCGCACAAAAGCTGCTACCATCCAGGCAAACCTCGCGGACGAAGAGTATCATTTAAAACTGGCGGAAGCCGCAACAACCAAAGCCGAAGCACAGGCGAAAACACAGGAAAGATCAGCCAATGCTCCTACCCGACTCGAAAAGGCTCTCGCTGAAATCGATCGCCTTCGTGCCCAGACTCAGCACCATCAGGACTCCTCGATAGCCAACTACGAATCGATGCTTGCTGAAACTCAGGCCAGACTCGACGATGAGCTTAACGAAGTCAGGAAGCTCCGGATTAGTGCCGACAGAACTGAAGAAGTCGCACGTGCCGAATTTGTAAAGGCCGAAGCCGCAGCTCGCGCCGAAGCCGTACGTCAGACAGCAATCCACGCTGAAGCTGTAGCTGAAGCACAAAAACTTCAGATTATCGCCGAAGCCGAAGCCGAAGCTGCAAAAATCAAACAGCAAATGTTAGAGGAAATTGCAGCCAAGAAAGTGGCCAAGAAAGTGGAGCTCAAAAACAACACTACTCCGACAGATCAGCAGCCGGAAGGACTGCACGAAGTTCCGCCGGTACCGGAAGTCGTGCCTGTCGCAGCCAGAATAGAACCGAACCACATTGCAGAATACCGCACAAAGTTTGCCGAGGTTATGAGAACCAGAGCACAGGCCGACGCCTATGAGCTGGTCGCCGAAGCAACATTTGCAGAAGCCAAGACGAATCTTCTGGCCGTAAGGAAACAGGAAGAAGCCATCGCTTCCGAACAGTTCGCCATTGCGGACGCCCTTGAAGCACAGGCCCGCTCACGGTTCAGCGAACTTGAAGTCAAAACCAAAAAAGAGATGGACGTCGTAGAATCCAAATACCGCCAGAACCTCGTTCAGGCAGAATCCTTCCGCAAGGAAAAAGAAGCCGAGGTATTGGATTTGCAAAGTCAGGCTAATGCTCTGGAGCAGATTTCCAACGCTCGTGCAGACCAGCTTCTTGCAGAATCTCAAGCGATTTCCCAGAGCGGCAGAAATGATGTCAAAGAGCTGAAAGTCACACTCTGGGCTATACAACAGCGCGGCGATGCTCAGTACTCGAAGCTTATGACCGAAGCCGAAAGCATTTCTGATTCACAGGAAGCCCTCGCAATACAGATTGATGCCCAGGTTGATTCGGCTCGCAGATCTCTTAACGCCGAACTGGCCAAGATTGACAATTCAGTCCAGTCATCTGAGAAAATCGCACAAGCCGATTATCAGCAGGCATTAACACAGGCGACCGTTCTGGGTCAAAAAACGGATGCGGAAATCAGCCGCATTAATGCACAATTCGCAATGGAAAATGCCATACTGAAGGCACAGATAGCCCGCGACAAAGAACTGGCATTAAGCCAGAGTCTCCGCGGCGAAGCCATCTGTGACCGCCTGGTGGCAAGCGCCAATACAACCAAGATACGCGAAAATGCCAACATTGACGCCGAGCTTGCCACCGCGCAGGCCGATATGAATATTGTCCTGTCCGCCAACTCAGCCAATCGCGAGGCCGCACAGGTATATCTTGATGCTGTAAAGGCAAGATTCAACGCAAGAATACAGCAGGTCAAGGCCGAACGCGTAGTCGTCAAGACCAGCGAGCACAATGAGATGATTACCCAAAGAACCGATTTAGCAAGTGCACTTGCTAAAGCAATGGCCGCCCGTGAAGATTCCAATCGCAAGCTGAACGAGCTTAAGAAGAGACAGGAAGAGCTTCAGACCGCTTCTATGGTAAACTGGTCGGACAAGCTTGCAATGTTCAAAAATTCCAAGCTTTTCGATATGCCTGTACCTGAAGCAACTCCTGTAATTCAGACAACAAGCTGGAACCTTAACAACAGTGAATAATTAATTCCAAAACGTATCACTCGCAATTACCATGCAGGGCGGATTTTTAATCCGTCCTGCTTTTTTTTAAAGCCCTCCCCAATTTTTTTAATCTCTAATTCTCTAACCCACTAATTTACTTTTATGCAAAACAAAACCAATCAAACCCGATTTTAAAAGATTTCAGTTATCAAATTTGTCAAACCGTATAAAATACTAACGACCTATGAAATCTCGTTCTGAAAAATCAAAATTGTTTGTCCTTTTCCTTGCCACCCGGCCGCAATTCCTCGTTGCCAGTGCGGCACCTGTTTTAGTCGGCACTTCTTTGGCCTATGCGACGGCCGGCTCTTTCAATCCCGGATTATTCGTTCTGGCACTGCTCGCAATAATGGCCCTGCACGCAGGCGCCAATATCACCAACGATTACTACGATCACGTTTCCGGCAACGACTGGGTCAACAAAAATCCGACGCCGTTTTCCGGAGGCCGGCGTTTCATCCAGCAGGATATTCTTTCCGCCCGTGCGACTTTGCTTGCGGGAGTATTCTTTTTGGCCTTAGGTTCGGCAATCGGCCTGGTCATTGTTTTGTTGACAAAGAGCTATTTTATTTTAATTCTCGGTCTCATCGGTTTGATGGGCGGCTTTTTTTATACTGCGCCGCCTTTCAAACTCGGATACCGTTGTGTCGGCGAGTTTGTAATTGCGCTACTATTCGGAGTGTTTCCGGTATATGCCTCATATTATTTACAGACAGAGTCGTTCGATACTGTTCCGCTTTTGCCTTCTGTCATAGTTGCTTTGTTGATATTTTTGGTGATTCTCATAAACGAGTTTCCCGATGTCACTGCCGATGCCCAAGTAAATAAGAAAACGCTCGTGGTCCGTTTCGGCGTGCCGGCAGCGATTTGGATTTATAGAATAGCGCTGATTGGCAGTTATGTCATAGCTGGAATTATGTTGATTCATGATATATTGTTTTTGGCGGGCTTATTGTATCTTTTAACTTTGTCGATTGCAGTGCTCGGGTTGAAGGCCGCGAATAAGAATGACCTCGCCACGCCCGGCCGGTACCGCGCCAACCAGATTACGGTACTTTTACATGCAGTCGGCTCTTTAGCTCTTACTATTGGCTTTGTCATTTCGGGCCTGCGTAACGCGGCAGTGTAACTTTGTTTTAACGGCTACTTTTTGATTAATTTTATAATGGCATCGAGGTCGTTCGGTGCTTCGATGGGAGAGTTGCTGAATTGGCCCTGTTTGTCTTTGTGATAGTTGACGGTGACATTCGGGTCTTTTAACGGATGGCCGGTGAGCACGCATGCGACGCGTTCATCTTTGCCGATTATGCCTTCGGCCCTGAGATGTTTCAGGCCTGCTATTGTTGCGGCCGATGCTGGCTCGCAGCCGAGGCCGTATTTGCCGATGATTGCTTTGGCATCGACGATTTCTTCGTCCGGAACGGCGCGTACGATGCCGTCGCATATATCGATTGCGCGGAGACATTTTTTCAGATTGACCGGCCGGGATATTTCAATCGCCGATGCGCAGGTGTGCGGCGAAAAATTGCGTGCCGTAAGGTCGGCGTAATAATTATCGATAATGGCCTGGTCAACGTTGCCGTTGTTCCAGGTCAGCTTTTTGTTATTTACCAAGTCGGTGAGGGTATCTGCACCGGTCGCGTTAATAATTGCCATTCGCGGTATGCGGTCAATCAGGCCAAGCTGTTTCAATTCGTAGAAGGCCTTGCCGAAGGCGCTGGAATTGCCGAGGTTTCCGCCGGGGACGATAATCCAGTCGGGGACGTCCCAGCCCAGGCCTTCGATGATTCGGTACATTATAGTTTTTTGGCCCTCGAGACGGAATGGGTTTAATGAGTTGAGCAGATATAGTCCGAGCCGGGCGCATACGTCCTGGACCTGGCGCATGCAGTCGTCGAAATCGCCGAGTATCTGAATTGTTTGGGCGCCGTAGTCCATCGACTGGCTTAATTTGCCGAATGCGATTCGGCCGGAGCCGATGAATACCGTGCATTTTATATTGCAGCTATGGGCGTATAATGCCACCGATGCGGAAGTGTTGCCGGTAGATGCGCATGCGCTGGAAGTTGCGCCGACCATTGTTGCGTGACTGAACGCGGCGGTCATTCCGTTGTCTTTGAATGAGCCGGATGGATTGAGTCCTTCGTATTGAAGATATAAAGAGCCCGGCTGCATATCGACGTATTCGGCGACGGTGTCGTTCCGCTGGAGGATGGTCTGGCCTTCGCCGATTGTCACCTTATATTTATCTTCACAGAAGCTCAATAATTCGCGGAATCGCCATACGCCGGAGAGGTCCAGAGGTTTGTTTCTGTTGGCCCAGCGTTTGGCGAAATAGTTCAGCTTTTTGGGAACTTTAATTTTGTCCCAGTTATAGCGTATATCCAGCAATTCGCCGCATGCGGGGCATTTGAACATTGCCTGAGAACAGTCGAATTCCGCTCCGCAGTCCGGGTTAATACATTTCTGATAAGCCGCCTTGGTCATACCCATAAACGCAAACCTTTATTCATTCGTTGGCACATTACTGTGATTATAAACAAAAAGCAGAGCTATTGATATAAAAATCGGCATTTTTCGTTGTTGGCTTTGATTGGGTTTGTTTTCTCATTTAGCCAAACGTCCACTTTTTTCGTATTGACTTGTAACAAAAGAGCTTAAGCTCATTTTGCCCACCCTTATAGGGTAATAAGTTTCCGCGTGTAAAATCATAAATTGTTATCGCTAAACTTCCTGCCCGCGCAAAAACGTGAACCGGCCTTATTTTGTCTATATTGCCCATCTTGACTTTGGCTTTGTTTTGCATAATTTGCTGAAAATTTCGTACGTATTCTTTCGTAGGTTCTTTAGGGTGGAAAGTTGTGCCTTATAGGCACGTAAATAACGGGATACTCGATGCTTGATGCTCGATTCTCGTGGTTCGTGAAGAGTATTTTGCATAAATCCGAAATCCTAAATAAATTCAAAATATTTCCTATTTTAACAGGCGATGGTTTTTGGCGTGTATCTGCTGATACGAAAGCTTGCGGTTCTCCGCTTTCGTTAGCCTTCTGGCTAACAGTGGGTATTATACCATATTTTGACTCTAAAATCAATTGAAATCGAAATTAATGTCCGAGAGATGAGCATTTCTACCCCCCCTGCTACGACTTATGGGTGTAGCCCCTCGGAGGTAAACTCCGGCCAGCTTACAATTTTATTATTTAGAAACATTGCCGAATATGCAGCCTGAGCAATTATTAAGGCGCCGCGTCAGTAATCACGTACGATTACGCAATCTTTTCCTACCATGTACCGGTCTGAGCCTTTGACCTTCAGGTTATAGACCATGCCGATGAAAGGGGCAGCTCTGGTTGTTATGCTTTTGACAGCGACTGCACCATTTGATGTTTTCAATTTGAGGCCGTTTCTCAGGTCTTGTGCCGCGAGCCACTGTCCGGAATCGAGCATGAAGCAGTGTGCGTCTATGACGGTAATGCAATTTCCACTTTCGAGAATTATATCGCGACATTCGAACGTGCCCTCGTGTTCTTCAAGCTTTTCAATTTGCCCTAAGAACGCTGTTAGCGAGGTGCAGCCGGGCCCACCGATAGTCTGGTCCGTGGCGACTTTTGAGATTTGCACCAGTGCCCCATTTACCCAGACATTGGTCTCGGCAGGAAAGCATGCTCTGCCTTTGGGCGGAGGCGCTCCCTTGTTATTGAGCACGACTTTGACATTGGTTGCGCCGGCCCTGGAGCGAGTGCCGCCGTAGGTTGAGCCGTAGGCGCTTATGTCTCCATGTCCCTTAATCGCGGCTGTAATTTGAACCGGGCCTTCGAAGATTCCTTCGGCCGTAAATCTGCCTTTTGAGTCGGTGTATGTATTAATGCCAACTTGGTTTTCACCCGTACAGTAAACCCATG
>JASFVS010000095.1:0-9267 GCA_050049715.1 Phycisphaerales bacterium | reverse complement strand
GAATTATGCCGGATGTTGGCATAACCACCACCCCACATGTTTATACCATCAGTGCACTTTATTGTATTATCCGTGATGAAGCTGTATTGAGCATAGTTGTTGATGCCACCTTGAAAACCTGTAATCTGATTACCGAAGCAGGATGCTCCCTGAACATTTGAGCCGAGATAGATTCCGGTGCCGTAATAACCAACTCTGTCGTTAATGATTGTATTATCGGCAATTATGGGCGCATAAAATACATTTGTCCAGCTTGTTTCTACTGTGCCAAGACGAATGCCCCTGAATATGCCTCCATCGGTTTTAGTGTAGGCAATAGTATTGCCGGTAATCCTTATCGCACCTATGTCTGCATCAGGTGTATGGATTGCGTATTCGGGTGATGGACTTGCTGTTTGGCTGTGCATAAACGTATTGTTTTGGATGATAAGCCTATTGATTTTTGAAACACATTTTGGATAAAATCCGTTCGTCTTGCTGTATATGCAGCTATTTTTGAGGACGACGTTACTGCATTCATTCCAGAGGTCGAAAAATATACAATCATTGTTGCTGATGTCGTTAATTAAAGTGCAATCATCGAAATAAATCAGAGCAAAATCATTAAAGACCATAGGGTAAAGATTGGAAGTGTTATGATAAAAACAGCGGATAAAACGAATTTCTCTGGTTGGTACTGTCGAAACAGCTTCACTGGTAATTAAGGGCTTATCCTTCGATATATCGAACAGACAATCAGTGAAAGTTAAATTCAGCTCTTTGTCCTGATGATAATATATGAACTTCTGGCAGCTCTCGAATGAAAACGTAATACCTTCAAAGGCAACTGTTTTTTTGTTGTCCGGGCTGTCATCCGCGTTAATCCGAATACAGACCCAGTTATTGTCTGTAATCAAGTTAATGTCGGCGCCGTTATATGGTTTGAGAGTATAACTTTTTGCTGTGCCGGTAATATGAATATACCATCCCAGGCCTTGTGTAATTTCGTCATACGTCCCCTCCATCAGATAAACTATGTCACCATCACCCACATTTGCAATTGCCGTGCTGATTTTCTTGTAAGGATCAGCTGCCGTGCCTGCTCCGCTGTCGTCAACGGTATCGGGACTGACATATTTATCAGCTCCAAGAGCACAAGAGAACCCGAAAAGTACGAATAAAAGTGTGTGAAGCTTCATAAATGTACCCTCCCCATTTTGTTGGCAGAGGGGCTATGTTGTTTTATGTTGTCCAACGCAAGGCGTCCTGTGGAGATACCAGTCTATCGTTGCCTTGAGGCCTTCATCGAAGGGCATTTTAGCCTCGAAACCGAAATATTGTTTTGCTTTTGATACATCCAGTCGGCGACGTGGCTGTCCATCCGGCTTGGAACTGTCCCAGCGGATTTCACCGGTAAAGCCGGTAAGATTGGCAATCTTCTCCACAAGCTCTTTAATCGTTATCTCAAATCCGGCACCGATATTGACAGCTTCGGAGCCGTTGTAATGTTCTGTTGCTAAGAGAATTCCTTCGGCGGTATCCCCGGCGTAGGCAAACTCGCGCGAAGCGCTGCCTGTTCCCCAGCAGTCGATATGATCTGCGCCGCTTTCGATGGCATCAATACATTTTTTTATCAACGCGGGTATCACATGACTGCTGGCCGGGTCAAAATTATCGCCGGGTCCATAAAGATTTACCGGAAGCAGAAAAATAGAGTTAAAACCATATTCTGCCCGGTAAGATTGCGATTGAACCAGCAGCATTTTTTTGGCTAATCCGTATGGCGCATTGGTTTCCTCCGGATATCCACTCCAGATGTCCTCTTCCTTAAACGGCACTGTTGCGAATTTAGGATACGCGCAGACCGTACCGATTGCGACGAACTTTTCAATGTTTCGTAGTCTGCCTTGTTCTATGAGTTGAACGCCCATCATCAAGTTCTTATAGAAAAACTCGCCCGGATGTTCACGATTGGCTCCGATACCACCCACGGCGGCCGCTAAGTGTATAACGATATCCGGATTCATATCTTCGTACATCCGATTTATGTCATCTATATTGACGAGGTCATAGTCTTCGATTTTTGGCACGAGAATATTCTTACAACCTCGTTTTTGCAGTCCCTCTGTAACGTAACGGCCTAAGAAACCCGCGCCGCCGGTAACAACAACCCGTCTGTTCTGGAAAAAATTGCTCATTGTTTTCCTCTATGGTGTTCTTGAATAACCTTCTCGTTTTCGGCAATTTTCATATCGGCATCGGTCATTATTCTCGCAAGCTCTTTAAATGTCACCTTCGGCTCCCATTTGAGAATCTTTTTCGCCTTGCTTGCGTCGCCCTGTAGGATATCGACCTCACTCGGCCTGAAATAGCGTGAGTCGATTTCAACGAACTTTTCCCAGTCGAGGTCAAGATAACTGAAGACCTCCGCGACAAATTCCCTGACCGAATGGCTTTCACCTGTGGCAATGACATAATCGTCGGGTTTATCCTGTTGTAACATAAGCCACATTGCTTCGACATAATCGCCCGCAAAGCCCCAGTCTCGTTTTGCATCCAGGTTGCCCAGATAGAGTTTGTCCTGCAGGCCCAGTTTAATTCGCGTTGCCGCTCTTGTAATTTTCCTTGTAACGAACGTTTCGCCTCGCCTTGGTGATTCGTGGTTAAACAAAATACCGTTGCAGGCAAACATGTCGTAAGCTTCTCGATAGTTCACCGTTTGCCAGAAGCTGTACACTTTCGCACAGCCGTAAGGACTTCTGGGATAAAATGGCGTTTTTTCTGTTTGCGGATTTTCTATTATCTTGCCGTACATCTCGCTGCTGGACGCCTGATAGAACCTGACCGGCTTACCACACGAACGAATTGCCTCCAGTAACCGAAGTGTTCCGAGGGCGTCTGCATTGGCCGTGAAGATAGGCATATCGAAACTTACCCTGACGTGGCTTTGGGCGCCCAGGTTATAAACCTCATCAGGCTTAATTGCATTAATAATTGTTGAGAGATTACTGCCATCGGTCAGGTCTCCGTGAACTAATCTGAGCTGTGGGTGTTCATGAGGGTCTTTATATAAATGGTCTATTCTGCCGGTGTTGAACGACGAGCTTCGCCGCATTATACCCCATATCTGATAACCTTTTTCTAACAGAAATTCAGCAAGGTATGAACCATCCTGGCCTGTAATACCTGTAATTAATGCCTTTTTCACAATATCCTGTACCTTTAGTAGATGCTGTTTACTCTTCTTTGAGCCTCGAATGCTGGCGTGCCGTTCTTCGGTGGTCCATAGGACGCCTAACTGCGAGGCGATCACCTGTGGCAAAAGTCGCAAACTGATCTTACACGAACTTATTTTTGATTTTACTTTTGTTCACTATCAATAATTATTCGAAGCGTTTCGGTTAAGCTCGTCCTGGGTTCCCAGTCGATAGTGTTTTTGATTCGCTTCGTAGATGGCACACGCCGCATCATATCTTCGATGGGTCTGCCGTATGCAACCTCGTAGGGCACATATTGTTTTTTACTTTTACTGTCCGTCATTTCTATGATTTTATCAGCAAGCTCCTCAATGGCGATTTCTTCGTTCGAGCCGATATTATATACCTTACCATCGGCCTGTTTGCAATTCATAAGGTTGATAATCGCTTCTATAAGGTCTCCCACGTAACAAAAACACCGTGTTTGCTTACCCGTGCCGTATATCATAAGAGGCTCGTTATTTAACGCCTTCTGCACGAATCTTGGCACCACCATCCCGTATTGTCCTGTTTGTCTTGGTCCAATGGTATTAAAGAACCTGCCTATTACCACGCCCAATTCATATTGCTGATAATAAGCCAGACCCAGAAATTCGTCTATGGCCTTGCTGCACGCATACGACCATCTGGATAAACTCGTGCTTCCGAGCACAATATCGTCATCCTCTTTAAATGGAATTGTTTCGCTTTTCCCATACACTTCACTGCTCGAAGCAATCAGAATCTTTTTACCAGATTTGTTGGCTAAGTCGAGCACTATTTCAGTGCCGCCGATATTGGTTGCAATAGTATGCACGGGGTCATCGGCTATCAGCCTGACGCCGACTGCCGCGGCCAGATGGTAAATCGTATCGCTCCGTTCTGCCAGCGGCTTTATCAGTTTAGTATTGCGAATGTCTCCTTCGACAAATTCGAAAGTCTGATGTTCTTTGAAGCTTTCGATATTCTCCAGACTGCCGGTGCTGAGATTGTCGATAACGATAACTTTATGGCCGTCCTTGAGCAGACGCTCCGCCAGATGAGAACCTATAAAACCCGCCCCGCCTGTTATCAGTATTTTCATATATACTCCGTGGAAAAAGCTTTCTGACGATAAAGGATAATCATTATTGGAAAGTTATCAACAATCAATTTGGCTGGACTCCGTCCCTGTCGGCTGCGCACGACAAAACGTACAGCCTCACTGCTATATTTGCCTTTTTTATGGAAATCATTTTCTTAGCGGCTCTGACCTCGCTGGTTTTATCGATCCTGACATCGGATTAAAGCGGGCGGCCGACAGCTTTCTTATATCATAAGTATCGGCAAATAAAGGACATAGCTTTAGCAATGCCGGCTTCGGTAAACAGTCGTTAGGCTGGCAGGTTAAACTGGCGGTTGGTGTCCGGCGGCAGCTTTTTGAGCCGACGCTTAGCTTCACAAGGCCCTATAATTTTTGTGCATCTCTTTTTTTTAAATATAGCCCCAGACTCATAAAGGCAAGTATGGATTTAAAAGATTTTACATCAAATTTTCATAACTGATATTAGGGATATTATCGGGCCGTCATGTTATTTACTGTTGGCTTGGCCGTAGTATGAGCTGTATGTCTTGTCGGTTTCCCAGACTGTAACGCAATGCAGGGTCCCCTTGTCGAATTTACCCGCGAGTGTATTCCATGCGAAAGTCGCGATATTTTCAACAGTAGGATTAGTCGTATTGAAATAGCTGACCTCGGCGTTAAGGTTCTTATGGTCAACCACCTGTATCAGCTCCTCGTCCACGGTTTTTTGAAAATCGCTTATTTTGAAGGTGTTTTCGCCTGCCGGCATTTTTATTGTAACCTCAATGCTATAATTGTGACCGTGACCGGCTGGATTTGCACATTTACCGAAAACCTCGAGATTTTGCTTCTCGGAAAAATCGTCGTTCCAGAGTTTATGCGTTGCTGCAAATTCGAATTTCTCACTAAAATAAACCATTTCTAAATCTTTCGATTCTAAAACTATTTTCCTCAAAGGGTTTAGCTTCAGGCTCAGCTTATTCAACCTGGCCGGCTCGAACTTATCGGCCAATCGGCTCCGCGCTGTTTTTAGAAGTTCGGTCAGTGTAAAAAACCCAATATGTCTGGCCTGACGAAAATCCTGTCTTATCCGCTCAGCGAAAACCGGAACCACGAGTTCGCGAGCGCTTTTATCGATATCGGTTACATTAACTACAAATCCTGTTGCCGGCGCAACCTTTCCTTCCACTTCGACGGATAGTTCAAGAAATATTGACAATCCCTCGCCGGTCGGTTTAGACGCGTATGAGTTGAATCCTTCAATTTCTTCCGGCAGGAAAGGATTAATCGAAAACCGCACCTGTCTGGCCAGTTTATGCATAAACGAAATTCCTTTTACTTCTTGCCGTTATGCATCAGGCTCAGGATTTCACTTCGGCTTTTCGGGTCTCTCCTGAATATTCCGCGAAGTGCTGATGTTACCATTACCGAGCCGGGCTTTTTTATGCCTCGAATGGTCGTGCAGCTATGTGATGCCTCCAGCACAATGGCCACGCCCTGCGGCTTCAAGCTGTTCATTATAAAGTCGGCTATCTGATATGTTAGTCTTTCCTGTGTTTGCAGCCTTCGTGCAAAACAATCAACGATACGGGCTAATTTACTCACCCCAAGCACCGCTCCCGAAGGCAGATAAGCCACGTGGGCCGAGCCTATGAACGGCATTAAATGATGCTCGCAGATGCTGTAAAACGGTATGTCTCGCAGCAGAACGATTTCCTCATAATTTTCGTTAAAAACACTTTTGAGGTGTTTTTTAGGGTCCTCTCGCATCCCGGCTAAAAGTTCGGCGTACATCCGTGCCACACGTTCCGGCGTTTTCTTCAGACCTTCGCGCTCGACGTCTTCGCCAATTCCTAAAAGTATCTCCTTGACTGCCTTTCTGATTCTTTCGAGGTCTATGTTTTTTTGTTTTTTAACCATTTATTTGATTCTGCTTGTCTAAGCTCACTTTTTCTTGGATGTTAAGTTTATAAGGTAAGTAGTAAGTAATCGCACACCGAATCCCGTTGAGCCTTCGGCAAAAAATCCGGTGGGCTTGCTGAACAAATCCATACCGGCAATATCCAAGTGTGCCCATTTTACATCGCCGGCAAACTGTCTTAAAAACGCCGCCGCAGTACAGGCCCCGCCCCATTTACTTCCGATGTTTTTAAGGTCGGCTATCTTACTTTTCATTTCCTGTACATACTCATCGCCGCTGGGCATGGGCCAGACCTTTTCCCCGCTGTCTTTTGAAGCTTTTTGCAATTGTTTTATCAGCTTCTCATCATTGCCCATTAACCCTGCCATATATTTTCCGAGAGCAACCATACAGGCCCCCGTCAATGTTGCTATATCGATGATAATATCGCATTTTTGCTTAGCCGCATAATTTATGGCATCGCATAATAGCATTCTGCCTTCGGCATCGGTATTCTGCACCTCAACGGTTTTGCCGCTGAAAGTGGTGATAATGTCACCGGGTCTATAACTTGAGCCGCCTGGCATATTTTCCGCAGATGGAATCATTCCGTAGACGTTGACAGGAAGTCCCAGTTCAGCTACCGCCTTCATAGTTGCCAAAACTGCGATACCGCCGGTTTTGTCTAATTTCATCTGGTCCATATTGGCGGACGGCTTAATGCTTATCCCGCCGGAATCAAAAGTGACTGCTTTGCCCACCAGGGCGATTGTTGGTAGGCGGCTTGCAACTGTGCCATTGGGTTTGTTTTTCAAAATAATGAATCTCGGCTTACTTTTTGAGCCTGAGCCGACTGCAAGAATACCGCCCATTCCTTTTGCGGCTAATTGTTTTTCATCAAAGACCGTGCAGCTCAATTCTTTTAAGCCGCTGGCTAACTTTTTAGCGGCAGCAGCCAGCGTTACCGGATTTATTACATTCGCTGGCCGGTTTGCCAATGTTCTGGCATAGCTTTGGGCCTTACCGATGGCGATTCCGACCGAGAGGCCTTTTTTGAGTTTTTTTATTACTGACGAATCTGAATCGATTACCTCGACTTTAAGCGACTCCGACCGTCCGTTTTCATTCTCAGTCACGAACTCATCATATCGATAGCTACCGAAGTATGCCCCTTCTGCTATGGCTTTGCCTGTTACGGATAGGTCGAATCGTTTTCCGAATGCCTTGTGGAGCGCCAAACTGATTGTTTTGATTTTCGTATCTACTGCTTTTTTTGCAGCGTTGGAAGCCGCTTTACGGACCGTATCCAGCGTTGCCTTTTTCTTTTCTCCTAAGCCGATTAATAAAATCCTCTGGGCTCCTATTGTTTCGTTGCCATATATGACAGCGTTATTTCCCTCTGTTGCTTTGAAGTCGCCCAATTCGGTCAATTTTTTGATTGCGCCATTAAGCTTGTTATTGAGTTGTGTGTTCAGCTTGTCCAGCCCCTCAACATCTGAAAACATCCCCACCACAAGCATATCTGTTTTGCATTTGCTGAAATCAACCGTCCTTGTTTTTAGTTCTACCTTGATAATCTCTTTCATTTTTCGTGACCTTTATTTTTCGCCTTGTTTTGTTTTGGCTCGATGCCTCAAATAGCTTTCGATAAATTCGTTTATTTCTCCGTCTAACACGCCCTCCACATTACCCACTTGAAAATCGGTTCTGTGGTCTTTAACCATTTGATAAGGTTGCATAACATAGCTTCGTATCTGATTGCCCCAGGCAATTTCGCCTTTATTGCCGTAGAGCTTTGCGAGTTCGGCATCTCGTTTTTGCTGTTCCAGCATATACAATCTTGCCTTGAGAACTTTCATCGCCTGCGCTCTGTTTTTGTGCTGGCTTCTTTCATTCTGGCACTGTACTACGATGCCTGTCGGTTCGTGCGTGATTCTCACGGCCGAGCTGGTTTTATTTACGTGCTGCCCTCCGGCTCCACTGGCGCGATAAAAATCGATTCGAAGGTCGTCTTCATTTAATTCCACATCTATATCATCTTCAAATTCCGGGATACAATCAACCGCTGCAAAGCTGGTATGCCGTCGTTTATTCGAATCGAACGGGCTGATTCTAACAAGCCTGTGTACTCCTGTTTCGCATGAAAGCTTGCCGAATGCGAAAGGCCCGCAGACCCGGAGGGTTATTGAGCGAATTCCCGCTTCTTCACCGGGCGTGATGTCAAGTTCCTGAAATTTGTATTTGTGTGCTTCGAAATACCGCGTGTACATCCTCAGCAGCATACTCGCCCAGTCACAGCTTTCTGTCCCTCCGGCCCCGGCGTGAATACTGAAGAAACAGTTCTTCATATCTTCGGACCTGGATAACAACCCGGCTAATTCGATTTGTCCGCATCTTTTGACAAGTTCGTTCAGGTCGTCCTGTAATTGTGCAAGCTCATCCTCATCAGATTCAGCGGCGGCCAATTCAAACAGGTCTCGGAGGTCTTTAACCTCACGCTGCATTTCCTCTACCGGCTCAACAACCGATTTTAGCACGCTCAATTGTGATACGACGGTTTGAGCTTTATCAGAATTGTCCCAAAATCCCTCCTTGGTCATTTGGGTTTCCAGCTTTTTCAATTGGGATTTTTTATTGGGCAAGTCAAAGCCAGTCCCGGATTTTTTCAACCCGGGCCGATAGCTCTGTTATGGCTGATTTTAATTCCGTTGTTTCCATATTACTTCAGTACTAATCCTTAATTATTTACTCTATCCGCCGTTAGATGTCCTGCAGACTACAATCTGAATGTCCTTATACCACATCGAGTCGGGATATGCAACATTTTACCTCGAATAGTTAACTAAGCTCTGATGAGGATTTTGTAAGGGTTAGATGATTCCGACAGAGATGTGATGTAACAGATATTGGCGGTGTGTGTTATATTGCTGCGTTCGGGCGTTTATGATAAATGGATGGTGATTGAGGCTTTTGGGCGAGCCGCAGGTAGTTGGCACCGTAAAATTGTTTCTGTCTTGGTTATATAGATTATTGATTCAGAACTGATATCACGGAAATTGCGTTAAATAGTGAGTGGATAAATATTGGTC
>JASFVS010000094.1:0-9274 GCA_050049715.1 Phycisphaerales bacterium | reverse complement strand
AAAAGAATATGTGGAATTTTAGCCTTCGAGTACCTCTTCATCCTCCGGGCGCCAGGCGGGGTCCACTATACATAGGAATACTAAATCCGAATCTCCGGTATTTTCGATATACTGGGTAGCCTGCGGGGGGATATAAACGGCGCAGTCGGGGCCGACTTCGGAAGATTGGTCATCTATGTGCATAAGGCCGGAGCCGGCTGTTATATAATAGACTTCGGCGGATTCGAGTTTATGGGGTGTGGTCTTTTGGCCGGGGCTGACCGTTGCATGGGCCAGGCTGTAGCGGATATTTAGAGATTCTTTAGCCGGATGCAACAGCTCGCGCAGGATTGATTTATCGCCGGCTGTGAATTGGGGACAATCTTTTAAGTGCTTTACGAACATAATTACACCAATTATATTTAAGAATTCTACACTATGCTTACCGAGGTAGCTTGGATTCCTGCTTTCGCAGGAATGACAATAAGTGCTTTATGAACATAGTAATTTTCCCAAAAAGACAGGCCGGTCAATCAGCTTTATCCGGCAATGAGTTATATTCTTCTTCGAAGCGAAGTTTGTGCCTGACCTCTTCCTGGGCTATCGCCATGAGCACTTCCCGCGATTCGGCGTTATAGATGCTCGATGTTAAATTTACATAGGTCCTGAACGCCGCTTCTTCTTTTTCCATTCCGAGCAGGAGTACGTCTTTGTAATCGAGGTCGAGCGGTAATTTATCCGCGAGTATATAATCCATATCAGGCCGGGGCTCCGGCTGGGCCGTTGATACTGTTTTACCGGTTTTCATAAGCTCCAGCTCCATCTTTGCCTTATGCTCCAGCTCTTCTTTGGCGAGGTCCTCGAACATCATGCTGATATTGCGGTCCCTGACGTATCGTGCCAGTGCGAGGTAGAAATAGTAGGCTTCGACCTCTTTGGAAATTACGAATTCGAAAATCTCGGTATCACAACTAAATTCTTTCATAATCCGTTTCTCTTAAAATTTTAACTCCATTTTTAAACCGGTTTCAATGAATCTATGAAGTCAAATCTTTCGAATACTCTACTTTACGATATATCGAAGACCTTCGTGAGCTGTGTGATTTCGAATATCTTGCGTATTCTCGGGTCAAGGTTGCGCAGCTCAATCCGGCCGCCAAGCTCGCGTACTTTTTTGTGCACCCTGATGAGAACGCCGAGAAAAGACGAGGTCATAAATTTAACATTGTTGAAGTTAATTATTATCGTTTTATTATCGTTCTTCTTAATGATTGGCTGGAAGTATTCCTGTAATTCCCTTATTTGTTCTTCGTCGAGAATTTTCTCGTGGTTAAGCGTGACAATAGTAATATCTGTGCCGTACTCGACATCTAATATCGGCTGGTCGTGCTCCATTAGCGATTCCTTATCATGTAATATCAATTATTATACAATGCCAGCGGGGTTTTGTTCAGGGTGTCCATTGCATACGATTCGACCTTACAGTGTATCAGGCATTTTAATGAATGTTTTGTCAATGTACCATATTTATCTTTGCTTTTTCGCCGGCTCCGGATATCGCCGGGTCGTTTGCTTTTTATTTCTTGCAATATTAGCCGGTAGAATATAAAGTAATTGGAATTCTATTTGAAAGGTTTTTTAGCCGGAATAAATTTTTATTTTGGCCGATTGCGGCCGATATAAGAAAAAGGTGAAATCGCGCTCCTTTTGGGGCGCAGTCGGCGTTTTGGGGAATAGTGTAACGGTAGCACGACTGACTCTGGATCAGTTAGTCCAGGTCCGAATCCTGGTTCCCCAGTATTTCGGCTCGCTCGTCCTTTGTTTTGCAAAGGGCTTGTGTGCTTAGTAGTCAATATTGAGAGCCGGCGGGACACATTCGGCTTTGCGGGGTGTTCGGCCGGTAAGAAAATTCGATGCGGAGTAATAATGGCGAAAATAACTTTTAGTCTCGAAGAATTTGTCGAAATTCTGATTTCAAACGGCTTTTTGCCCCCTAATATAGTACGTATCAAGGTCAAGGGCCAGAGCGTACATTTTGTGATAAAAACGAACTCGTTTATTTTGCCGTTTATTCCTGCTTCGATGAGATATGTGCGTTTCGATAATAACAGCGCGGTTTTTGAGCTTATCATTATCAGCGCTTATCTGAAAAAGGCAGTAAACTGGTTTAATGAACTGCTCAGACCTAAAATTCCGACATGTATGAGGCTCGAATATCCGAATGTTTTCGTCGATATTGAAAAGCTGCTCGATGAAAGGAAAATCAAAGGCGTTCAGGTAAAGGACATCTCCTTCGAGGACGGCGAATTTGCCATTGCCACGGAAAACGTTTCACATACTACATAGAGAGAGCCGGCGTATTTGTCAATTTTAGAGGCTGCGCGCGATTATCCGTTTTAGAACGTCAGATAAAATGACTGCCGGAGTAAAAACACGATTTGTGTGTAATTCGATGAGCCGGATTGGGATTATTCGCTTTTTAGAACTCGAACGCTTATCTCATTGAATTCGAAGCCCTTATGCGGCCCATCATTGTGCGTGCCGGTGACGCGGACGGTATCGATATGAAAATCTTTTGGCAATTCTGCAAGGTCATAACCAAAGATATCCCTGCCCCAAGTGTCCATCAATTGCGTAGGTTGGGTAAGCGGCATGATCTTTCCCTGCCTACCGAAGACATCAACTGACGGAGGCGGCCCCGCCCAGCCGGCAATAATCAAATCGGCGCCGGGGCCGTTGATAATAGGATTCAGTAAGTGAAAGATAATCCCGCAACCGGTCGGGATTATAACGGCACGCTTATCCAGTTTGGGCCTGTCTATCAGCAGACCTGCCACGTTGGGATTAGGTAAGGACGGTCCCTTGGAGGCTCGGTCTGTCCAGAGGAGCCCCTTACCGTCAAGAGTGAAAAATTTGCCGACTTTCGAAGGTCGCTGGAACTCGGGGCTTTGCAGGAGATTGAGCAGGTTTGGGTCTTCGTTATTAAGACGCCGGTAAACAGGCGCAGGTTCGTTCGCACCGCCTGTAAGTGCATCTCGATTGATAACGCCTGTGGTGATACAGGCTGCTGCTGCAATCATGGACACTATTCCGACTTTTGTAGTGGCCATACCTAAAACCGCAGTACCCGCTGAAATATTCAGAGAAGCCGCCTTAACAATTGTAGCCGCTTGAGCACTCTTCGATGTGCCGGCCGTAAGGGCTGCAAAAATCGATAGCGCAGGTAACAGCTGTCCTTTTTTCTTGAATCCTCTTGATGCTAATTGATGGCGCAACGACCGCTTGGCTCTGAAGAAAAGCAGCCGGGCCTGAAGTTCCGTTCCGCCGGTAGTAAGGGCAATTTGTGAATAGGATAGATTCTGAAAACAACGCAGCGCCAGGATATTGCGGTACTTTAGTTTGATAGAATCCATGGCCTCGTAAATGGCTTTGGAAAGTTCTTTCTGCATCATGTGATGAGGCCCGCTATGTTTATAATCCGGTATCTGTTTTAAGAGCTGGCTGTCGGTTATAGTACGATTTCGCAGGCGCGTCTTTCCCTGGTTTCTGAACTGCCGGCTGACTCTGCTGAATGCCGTTTTGTACACCCAGGCCCAAAAGGACTTTACGGCCGACACTTTGAGTTTGGGCAGCGACTCAAGCATCTGTATAATGGTTTCCTGGCAAAGGTCTTCTGCTAAATGGACATCGAGAGTCAAGCGATATAAATAAGAAAACACCTCTTTTCTGACTAATTGCGAAAGGATGGACAGACTCTCCTTGTGCCCCCTTTGGGCGCGTTCAATCAGAGCGATATCTACGGTTTTACTTGTCATACGACTCGATTCCGGATAGTCAGAGCCTAAAGCCGAAGATTTGTTTCAAATATTCCGGCAATTGTAGCTTTTTTTTGAAAATATGAAACAAATTTATACATTCAGGCTTTAAGCTGTAGAAGTTCAGATTTATGTTATTGACCTGCTTTTGATAAAAACATCGATAAAAAGGAGGAATCCATCATGAATCATTTATCAAAATTATTAAGCGCAGTCTTTTTAATAGTTTTTCTGGGGATCGGCATCGCGACGAAGGAAAACCATGATGCTGAAAAAGCGCGCGAGATGATTTCCCTGAAGAGGTTAGAAACTCATACGGGGAAAATTGTTTACGGCCGGAAATATCGCTACGTGATGAATCACAGATTTCGCAAGACCAGGCCGGGCGTCCCTTTGCGGTTTGTCTATCTACCTGTCCCGCCGTCAGACGATTATCAGGAGATATCCAATGTCGCCGCGCCAGGCGGTGAGCTGTTCGACAATCCTGGTTCTCGCCAGAAATATGCTCGATATACCATCACGGACCCCGACCCGACGACGTGGTTCGAGGTTACGCTGGAGTTCGATTATATACCGAAGGGTACGGAGTTTTCGCAAGCGGTCGTAAAGGAAGTGTTACCTTATGATACAAGCAGTAAGCTATACAAAGAGTATACGTCCAAGTATAACGGATTTATCGATACGGATAATGTCACATTAAGGAAAGCCAGTGATATGCTGTGGAGTCGTTCTGCCAATGCCTATGAATATGCACAAAAATGTTCACAATATATAATGGATACATTCGATTTCATAGCAGTTGATCGACGGCGTACCATATCAGAGCTAATCGCCAGGAAAGGTGGTGATTGTGGCAATCTCAGTTCCCTTTTTATAACGCTTTTGCGATGCAAGAAAGTGCCTGCACGGCATGTAATCGTACCGAATCATGTCTGGGCGGAGTTTTATCTGGAAGGTCAAGGATGGATACCTGTGGATCCTACGTTCAAACTATTCGGGAAAGCCAATCGTTCATACGAACGACTTATCTGGTCGCATGAGATTGTCTTTCATCTGAAAACATCAGAAACAGACTCATTTGAAACTATGGACAGGCAGCATCACATCTTGTATCCAAGTCATGAGCCCTATGAATGCGGTCAAGAAATCACATTGTGGGAGATAAAAGAATGAAGAAAACTCAGTTAATAAGTATCAGAGTTCTTTTCCTGCTGGCGACCTGCCTGACATTCCTGGCCGCCAGTGATATGCACGCTGGCCAGATACACGAGGCTGTAAAAGCAGGTGACCTGGACAAGGTCCGGACACTAATTGAAGCCGGCCCGTCATCATTGATTCGATTATTCAGGATTAGCCAAAAACCGAATTATTAATTCTCTAAGATGAAAACCACCATTTTGAGGAGATTAAATATGAAAAAGAACCTGTTTTTGTTACTGTTAGGATTGAACAGTTTAATCTATGCACAGGAATTTACTGACCTAAAAGGAGATTATTTCGGGCAAACCCCTCCAGAGGACACTCCTGTGGTTTTTGCTCCCGGTATTATTTCCCTTTCCGGCCGCTGTGAATACGCAACAGTATTCTCTCCCGATGGCAACGAATGTTATATTCATCGTTATATTGGAGACACAAGTAAAATTTATTACACCAGGCGTGTAAACAATACATGGACAGAACAGATAGAGGCGCCATTTTCCGTAAACCAAAATGTTACTTTGTGCAGTTTATCGGCGGATGGAAAAAAACTTTACTTCGAAAAAGATAATGATATTTGGGTGGTTGAACGCGCTGCAGAAGAATGGGGAGAACCTCAGCGTCTTCCTTCACCAATCAATTCGGATTCAGACGACGGTTTTTACATCGAAACTGCCGACAATGTTGCTTATTTATGGTCCGACCGTCCGGGAGGATTTGGTAATGCTGATATTTGGCGTGTACGTCACCTGTCCGACCAATCGTTGCAGGCGGAGAACCCTGGTCCGATTGTAAACTCGACCCTCATGCAGGTTACTCCATGCCCTGCTCCCGACGGTTCTTATCTTATCTTCGCCCAATCGGTCAATGGTTACTTCAAGCTATATATTTGTTTTAACAAAGGAAATGGCGAATGGACCGCACCTGTGGACATGGATAAAAGTGGTGCAGATATCAATATTCTTCAACAGAACAGTCCAACACTTTCTCCCGACGGAAAATATCTGTTTTTCAACCGTCACACCCAGACATCCTCAGGAAATATCGCCGATATTTATTGGGTCAGTACAAGCATCATTGACGATATTAAAAGAGCTGTTCTGCCGGACCCGAACGGTTTGATTAAAAACATTTCTACAACGCAGCGTTTTAGTTCCATTCAATGCGCCATCGACTATGCCAGTCCGAACGAAGCCATTATCATCGAACCGGGCATCTATGAGGAAGGTTTTACCTTAGACAAAGATATCACTTTACAATCTGTTGTTCCTGATGACCCTTTTTATATTGGTAGCACTATTATCCGGGGCAATCCAGACGAACCAGTGGTTACACTTAGAAACAATAGCCTTGCCTGTACTCTGGACGGGTTAACGCTGCGAGCCGGTTCCATCGGCATCTCCGGCACCGCTACTCTTGCTACTATCCGTAATTGTCGCATTATGGATAATGCAACTCATGGTATTGAATTATCCAGAGAAAGTAATCCACACCTCCTGAACTGTTTAATCACAGGTAATGGCCAAACTGGTATTACAATGTTGCGCAGCCCCGGCCGAACCAGCCTACCTTGCGCTCCTATCATCGAGAACTGCATTATCGTCCAAAATGGCTTTGAAAATATCGTCGGAGGCCAGCCAGTTATCATTGACTCAATTATTCAGGATTAGCCAAAAACCGAATTTTCTAAAATGAGACCACCTTTTTGAGGAAAGCAAATATGAAAAAGAACCTGTTTTTGTTACTGTTAGGATTGAACAGTTTAATTTACGCACAGGAACCTGTTAATTCGAAAGGAGCATATTTAGGACAAAAACCACCGGGCGATACGGCCCAACTTTTTGCCCCGGAAATTATGCAGCACAAGGTACACAGTTGTCCAACCTTCATTACTGATGGAAAAGAGATTTACTGGTCAAGTGTATGTGAACCGGACGAACTCAGACGCATCATGGTCATGCGCTACGAAAACAACCAATGGTCCGCTCCTCAGGTTGCCTCTTTTTCCGGAAAGTATCATGATGACCAGCCGTTTATTTCCTACGATGGCCGGAAATTATTCTTTGCATCCAAACGGCCGAAGACACCCGGGGGACAAGGAAATTTAGATTTGTGGTATTGTAACAAAACAGATAACGGATGGAGCGAGCCAACACTGCTCAATAATTCCATCGGCAGGTGGACGCCATCGATAACTCGAAATGGCACACTGTATTTTACCGATATTGTTAGCGATGCTCAGACGAAGGGATATAAAGAAGACGCGGTCGGCATATTTCGCTCAGAGTTAATCAATGGAACATATTCAACGCCGGAATTATTACCGGAGAATATCAATACGAAAGAATTCCATGACTGGACTCCGTTCATTGCCGAGGATGAGAGCTATTTGATATTTTCATCTAATCGGACAGGCGGCTACGGTTACGGAGACCTGTACATTAGCTACCGGGATAAAAATGGGACCTGGGACGAACCAATAAACATGGGCAGTAGAATAAATACCAGGACACAGGAACGCTTCCCCGGTGTCTCCCCGGACGGCAAATACCTGTTTTTTACCCGCTGGTATGGCAGCTCCTGCTATCACGACCTTTACTGGATTGAGGCCAAAGCTGTGCTTCCGCATTTAATAGGTACATTTGAAAGAGAAAATTCCTCCCGTGCAGAGAATAGTATTGAAGTTAGTGGACATAGCCATAATACTGGTAGATAAAAACAAACAATATCTGTGAATTAAAAGAAAATCCATATACAAAAGAAAGAACGAGTTCTATGACTGACGCGGAATCGGAATCCTTACCCACACAAGCTCCTGCAACGAGTCAACATCTCTCTTTGGTTTTCTGGACCACCACGGCCATGATATTAGGTTTTATGGTCTTAATTCATCTGGGAGTCCTGTTGTGTTTTCTGACTATCCGCGCGGCCCTGCCATGGGTAATACCAATGGCTTTAATCACCGCGTTGTGGCTGGGTGATTTCCTGGGGCGACGTGAAGGGCTGAGCAAAAAAAACCATTTATGGCCGCTGGGATTAATGTTCGGGATAACGCTTCTGGCTGTTGGGATTTCAGCGGTGTCGTATGATTTGTCCTGGGACGGCCAATGGTACCACCAAACCGGCATTTACAGCATGGCGCGGGAATGGAATCCGTTGTCCGAGCCGATGCATACCTTTGCCCCTCATAATGAGCTTTGGGTACGTCACTATGCCAAGGGGCCCTGGTATATCGCAACAGCAATGATGGCCCTGACAGGTCAGATTGAAACGGGAAAATTTGCAACGTGGATGGTGATGGCCGCGGCCTTTATGGCGGTAGCCGCAGCCTGTCTGGATACAGGTATTCGTCGCAGTCGGGCCCTGGCTTTGGGAGCCGTTGTGGCGCTGAATCCGGTGGTGACCAGCGAAATCGTCTCCTTTTTGGTGGATGGTTTGATGGTATGCTATCTGGTCTGTTATGTGGCGGCTCTTATCAGGGCATTTCACCGTGCCAATCCATTGGTTGTGTTTGTGGGTATGGCTGCGGTAATTTGCAGCATCAACAGCAAGTTCACCGGCTTAATTTTTCTCTGTTTAATCTGTACGGCTGCCGGGCTCTATTGTCTTATCAAACGCCGGGACCTTCTATGGCGTTTTGTGGGATTGAATCTGCCGGCTATTATTTTGGGCGTCGGTTTTTTTGGCTACAATCCATATATCACCAACGCAATTCATCGCTCGCAACCCTTCTATCCCCTTTTGGGAAGCAAGGCATTCCCAAGCATGGCCGAACAGGGTAATGACGTGATAGAAAGGTACGAAACCCCTCCCAACATGATGGGACGCAATCGCCTGATACGTTTGGGGTATGCGATCTTTGGCAGACCAAGCTTCTCACCTTACAATAACCAGCCCACGGCACGTTTTATGTGGCCCTTTGCTGCTCATCCCAGAGACCTGGACGTGTACCGTTTTCATGACACCCGCATCGCGGGATTCGGTCCGTTCTTTAGCGGCGTGCTGATTCTGAGCTTGTTCCTGACAGGTTGGATATTGTTTACTCCATCTACGCCTCGATACCTTTTGCTTTTAAGCTATGGAATTCTGGCCGCGTCACTCTTGATAAGCGTGCATCTCTGGTGGGCCAGGTATGGCCCGCAGATGTGGTGGTTCCCCATTCTGCCGGTGGCTGCCGTCTTCCGGGGCTCTCGTTCCCGAGTGCAACTCAATCTAGCGTGGATATTAGTTGTCATCTTACTGTTCAATGCCTTTCTGGTAGCCGCGGTTCGTCTGCATTGGGA
>JASFVS010000093.1:0-9298 GCA_050049715.1 Phycisphaerales bacterium | reverse complement strand
ATTTATACCTTTCAGTAATATCATGAATCCAACCGTTCGCAGGATAACACACTAAAGGTTGATGTCCCAATATTCCGCCTGGTCGAGTAGCACAATATACAATGTAAACATCCGCCCAAGCCTTGGTAGCAGAATTGATGTACCTTCTGCTTATAAAGTCATCTGCAAAGTTCCTTTCCATGTACTCTTTTGTTGTGCTTCGAATAAACAAATCACTTCCAACCCAACCATTAATCTTCCTTGGGAAATCACTCAGAGGAACAGGAAGAGCAATCGACCCTACACCAAGGAGCTTTAAATGGTGCGCTGAAACACGATAGATCATGCCTGCAGATACAAGCAGTAATATCGCCAATGCCCATGCACACCATACCGGTTTTTTTACTACTGCCGTACACACTAAAAAAGGCATTCTATACCACTTTCTCTTATTGTTAGTACTAACTGAATACATCAAAGGTAATAACCTAAAAGTGGTACAATTAAACTAAAATCCTCACTGAAAAATCCAATGCCCAAAACTAAATTACGCAACGGAGTAACTCCCCCTCCCTGAGGCTGCTAACAAGCCTAAATTATTATATATATCGTGCTTTTGTCAAGGTCTAATTCTTTGCAAAGAATAAAAAACCACACGTTTGCGAATGAGCCCCGATAATAGACGGAAAATAGGCTAAATCGAGCACTTTCTACAGCAAATTTTTTATGTAAGGTTATTTGATCAATTCCTATAAAAATCATGTTATTTCCCCAAATTCAATTCTAAAGTTGCGTTTGCCTTTGAAGTAATTTATTTTTACAATTTATAGTAGAGGAACTTTGTCAGAAGTTTTTTCAATTAGTGAGGGTTGAAAAATCATGGTAAAAACAGCAAAGCCACTCGAGCCCGTATACAGGATTTGGTGTATATTTGCCAGCTGCTTATTTTCTTTTATTATCGCGACCAATCCGGTAGAAGCAGTTACTTATTACTGTGATCCAGTTAATGGTAACACTGTAACTGGTGACGGTAGTATTGGAAATCCTTGGGGAACATTAGAATCTACAATCAAACACTCCAAATTTAATGGCACTGATGTTAAAAGCGGTGATACAGTTAAGCTGTTAACAGGATTTCATGGGATGATCGACCTTGCTTCTCCCTGGCCTGGTCTCAACAAAAAAAACAGCGATTACATTTATATTGAAGCGGATACAGGGGCCATTCCTGATGTGAACTTTATAAGACTTGACAGAGCGGAATATTGGCACTTTAAGGGGCTCCGGATAAGCCCGAGCTTTTCAAATCAAGTAACAACAGCAGATAAGACAAATATGGCTTATATTATTTCCGCCAATACCTCCAGTGCTAAATATATCACTATCGAAGATTGCAACATTTTTACCACTGAAGATATTTCGAAATGGGACGCTGAGGACTGGCACGGGTTGGCTTATAATGCTATCCGGTTTGCCTATCCTCTACACGTAAAACTTCATGGAAACTACATTCGCAATGTGTCAACTGCAATTGGCACAACTGGAAACACGGCCAATCCCGGCTCTTATTTAACAATAGAAGAAAACACTATCGACGGTTTCGGTGCTGATGCGATTTCAATAACCTGCGCTCATAGTATCATTCAAGATAATATTATCCTGAATGTTTATGAGGACAATAAAAGCGGCACGCATTCTGATGCTTTACAGTTTAAACAATTATTACCTTATTCTGCACTCCCCATCCACGATGTGATAATCAGAAGGAACTATGTTTGCGCCCGTACCGACCCCAACCGCTCTCTCGCCTCTGCCGGATACAAGAATCTGCAAGGATTTTTCCTCGACGGACTTTCCGATGGCATAATTGAAAATAATGTTATTTTATGTGGTAACTATTCTTGGGGTCTTACTCTCAATTCATACGCTAATAATGTTAAGATAATAAACAATACAATCGTCGGCTGCTACGGATTAGGTGGAGAACCAAGCATCAACATATCTTCTTCTGCAGGTAAATGGGGTTCAAAGGATGTTATAGTTCGTAACAACATCGCACATAAATTTCCTACTGACAGCAATAACCCACCGGTCCCCGGGCCTGATTATTACTATCAAAACGTTGTCGTTGAGCATAATTTTAACATTGTAGATGACTATGACCGATACTTTGAATTTGCCTCTTATATCGATGGCGATGTGAACTTGGCAGATAACAGCAATTTCATCGATGCAGGTAGCAGTGCCGATGCTCTTAATGAAGACATTTACGGTGTTTCGCGACCTCAAGGTCATGGGTATGATGTTGGAGCTTATGAATATATCCCAAATCCTCATGCTCCGGTATTCGATTTTATCGGTAACAAGTCTGTGTATGAGAACGATACCTTGACATTTAATGTAAATGCCACCGACCCAGATGGTGATGCGATAACGTACTCAATACAGAATAAGCCAAGCGGAGCAACCTTTTCCGGACAAACATTTACCTGGACGCCGAGTTACAACCAAGCCGGCACTTACCAAGTAACGTTTATTGCAAGTGATGGTAACTTACGGGATTCCAAAACAATCACTATCACAGTAAGCCATGTTAACCAACCGCCGGTACTCGGATCGATTGCCAATCAGTCGATAGATGAAAATTCCCTTCTGAGCTTTTCGGTCAATGCAACTGACCCCGAGGGCGAGGCAATAAAATACTCCGTAAGTGACTTACCTACGGGAGCCGTATTTTCCGGACAGACATTTACCTGGACGCCGAGTTATACACAGGCAGGCAGCCATGATATAACGTTCACTGCAAGCGACGGCACGGCTGAAGATTCCCAGGCGATGACGATTACGGTAAACAATGTAAATAGAACTCCGGCTCTTACTTCTATAGGTAACAAATCTGTTTATGCCAGCCAGTTTTTAACTTTTTCAGTACACGCGACGGACCCCGATGGTGGTTCGATAACATATTCAGCGACCGATATGCCCAGTGGTGCAACATTCGCCAGTCAGACCTTTAACTGGACACCAAACTCGAGCCAGGCGGGCATACATGATGTCACTTTTACTGCAAGCGATGGTGAAAACCTGGATTCTGAAACAATTACTATTACCGTCGATATAGATACTCTGGCACCGACCGTTACTAATTGCTCTCCTAATAACGATGCAATACAAGTACCTTTGAACAATATTATAAGTTTAAGTCTCACCGATGCCGGCACGGGCGTTGATACCGATTCAGTTACAATTAGACTTAACAGCAATATTATATATACGGGTGATACAAAACACTATATAAGCTCGAATGGTAATTGTCACAGGAGAGGTACCCCAGCTAATTATACATTCATTTACCAATCAAATGAAACATTCGATTACGACCAGACAATGACTATCACCGTAAATGCTAAAGACATAGCCGAAAATCCAATGACAGAGTATTCATCTTCCTTTACAACTGAGATGCGTGCATTTGGTAAGAACAAAAGAATCAATTCTGCTGCAAAGCTCGATAGTGACAAACCTGTGACTGTATGCGACAGCAATGGCAATATCTGGGCGGCATGGCATGCAGGGCCGTCAGGTCAAAGAGATATTTACGTCGGCAAACTGGCAGCAGGATCGGAAAGTTTTGGAAGTGCAATCCGGGTGACAAAAAATTCTGCCGACCAGTGTCAACCCGCTATTGCCTTGGGCAACAAAGACAGGCTGTATGTTGTATGGCAGGATAACAGGGAGGGAGACTGGGACATATACATTTCTTCCTCGAATAATGGAACAGGGTGGACTGCTGAGAAAAGAGTTAATGACCCGAACAAAGGCAATCAGACCAACCCTGACATTGTTATTGATAACGGCTCTCCAAATCGTGTGCATGTTGTCTGGCAGGACGATCGCTTAGGAAATCAGGATATCTGTATATCTACATCAAACAACAGCTTCGGAGCAAAATCAGTTACCCAGGTTACCAATAATAGCGCCGACCAGACCGAGCCGGCCGTTACAGCGGACTCTACTAATACGATTTATGTAGTATGGACGGACACACGAGGCGGCTCACACGACATTTACGGAGCTGCTTCAAACAATAGCTGGGCAAATGTGAAAATAATAAGTAACGCGGCCAATCAGTCAAGTCCTGCAGTTGCCGCCGAATCCGCAGGCTCAATTCTGCACATACTATGGACTGACGATACACCCGGAGATAATGACATATACTATGCATCATCGAATGGCTTGCCCGGCAGCCCAATAACCGGTAGTAGCATTGTCGATGATAGCTCCGGCGCCAACCAGCAGAATCCGTCCATCACAGTCAAAGGCAGTGCAGGAAACAACCTGAAAGTCTTTGCCTGCTGGCAGGATTATCGAAATACCGATACTGACCTGTATTTTGTTGAACTAAGTTCCGGCTCGGGTGCAACAAACATTTTCGTAGGTGACGAAGGCTCAAACACATATCAGGGCAATCCTGCCATAGGTATCGATGACCTTGACCACCCATATCTTTTATGGGTTGATAACAGAAATACTTACTTAGATATCTATTACACCGGAAGCACTTTTGTAGAACCCGATTCGCTGGCACTAGCAACAAAATCTGTGAATGCTTCCAGCAACAATGTTGTAGGAACAAATCCTGCAAGTATATCCAATAAAGAGGATGTTTCCATTACAGTTTCTGCAGGAACCTGTTCTTGCGATGTAGAAATGACAATCTCAAGAATTAATAATCCTCAGAATTTTACTGCACCGTGCCTAAGTAGTTACGATTTCGGTCCCAGTGGAATCCAGTTTAACCAGCCTGTGACCGTTACTATTCCTTATTCTGTCTCATCATCCACCGGCTCGGCCTTGCCGTACTGGTACAATTCTCTTACCGGGGCTCTCAGTCAACAGGGTATTACAGATGTACGAGATATAGCGATTTCTCCGACATTGCATGCTATTTCTTTTAAGACAACTCACTTTACACCATTTTACGTGCTTGGAGGTGGAGGAGGTATCGCCGGTGCTCTTGGCGGCGGAGGTGGAGGCGGCGGAGGCTGTTCACTCTCTGCCGGCAATGAAGGCAATATTTTCGATTTTATCCTTCCGTATATCGGATTGGCTGTAGTAATGTTGATATTAAAAGTACGAGACGTCAGGCAACGCAAAGCAAGTCATATTACAGCAGGGAAATGTTAAAATGAGTTGTCAGTCCTCCCAACAAAGTATTATCAAATCATCGTTAACCGTTGAATCGCTCCAACTCATCGGCAAATGGTTGAAGCGATTTAATATTTCTCTTATCACAGAAACAGCTTTGGTAATCACCGTAGTAATTCTGGCAATTAAAATCTCATCTGCAGATTTCTTCTCCGAAGCCCAATGGCTCATAAAACCCGGAATTTTAGTTGCCGCTGCACTTATCCCGATTGCAATTAGAAAGTCTGAATTCCCTAAAATCGGTTTAAGCACAAAACATATTGGCTCTACCGTTCTGGTCGTTTGCCAAACTTGCATTGTCGTCTTCTCAGCTTTGTTTGTCGGCTTGTGGTTGCTCAAATACTTCGGTTTAGGACTACCTTTACAGCCCGTGCAACCCAAAGAGCAGGGCTGGATAAGCTGGTTATTTTATCAGTTCATGTATGTTGCGGTTGCTGAAGAGGTATTTTTTAGAGGTTATGTGCAAAGTAATTTATTAAGACTAATAAGCCCGAGTAAGAGCAGCCAGCATCTATGGAAATGGCTAGTCATACTGCTGTCGGCCGCGTGTTTCGCATTCGTCCATATAATGATCCAGGGCAAGGTAATATTCGCTCTGACATTCATTCCCGGCCTGATTCTCGCCTGGCTTTTCTCCCGGACTAAAACACTATTAGCACCGATTCTGTTTCATGGCCTGGCTAATACCTGCTACTGCATAATGGCCCCAACTTTTGCTTGAATGTACCAATAAGAAAGTAATTACCAACCAATAATTTCCACTAAACAATCCGGACTTGTTATTATACAGAAATGTCACGGTAATAACGGTTCATATGTGATCGGCTCGACAGGGGGGATTTAAAATCGGGGCGACAGGACTTGAACCTGCGACCTCTTGACCCCCAGTCAAGCGCGCTAGCCAAACTGCGCCACGCCCCGAATGTCCAACAATATCCTAACATAAAAATACCGTAACACAAGCAATTTCTATAACTGTCCCTAAGAATATGACGGCCGTAAAATCGTACGATCATATTTTAAGGCTCGGCTTTGATATCGTATGCCATTAGCGCATCGCCGTGGCGGATATACAGCCGTCCGTTTGCAATCGTCGGATGCGCCCAGTGCTCATTTGTTCCCATCGAGATGGGAAATTTACTCACATGCTCGAAAGCCTTCGGATTGGCTTTAATCAGGTGTACCACGCCGTCCTCCGAATACACATACAGCATACCATCGGCGAAAATAACTGCGCCTTTTTTAATATCTTTGGTGCTCCACATGACTTTGCCGGTCTTAAACTCCAGGCAGACCATTCCATTATTGGCGGACTGGGCTGCTCCGTAAATATAGCCGTCAACAACGACAAAGCCGTGCATCTGGCAATCGAGTGTCTTGTCGGCCCATTTCGGCGTCACACTCAGGCCGTCATCTGCAATCGCCAGCATCTCGCCGCCGACTCCCATCCCTGAGCAGATATAGACCATTCCATCTTCATAAAGAGGGGGATTTGGCTGAACGCCGGCCCGGTGCGGGTGCTCGTACTGCCACAACACTTTGCCGGAATCCGGGTCAACGGCTACTACACCCTGCGCAACCATAGTGATTAGAAGCCGCTTGCCCTTATGATTGATAAGCCTCGCTGAACAGTAACCCGAAGGTTCACTCAATCCCTCGGTTTTCCATATTGTCTGGCCCGTATTTCTGTCAAGTGCTACGAGGGATGCATCAGGCCCGCCGGGTGTGCAGATGACCTTTCGACCATCCACAAGCACACATTCGGTAAAACCGAACTTTGCCTTTTCAGGACTGAACCGTTCCATTAAATCAACCGACCTAAGCAATTTCCCTGTCGCTAAATCAAAGGTGTGCAGCTTCATTAAGCCGGTCATGAGAAATATTTTATCGCCATTAATAGTCGGCGTGCCGCGTGTACCGGCCGGCGCCGGGCCGCGTTTGGGCACCTCCGGGCCGTAGGCTGTCTTCCATTTCAGCGAACCATCCGGATTAAAAGCAAAAAGACGGCCCTGTTGCGCACCGTCCATGCCGGTAATATAAACAATCCCGCTACCAGCCACGGCCGAGGAGTATCCCTTGCCAAGTCTGTCCACAGACCAGGCCAGCCTGGGTCCGCCCCCAGGCCATTCCTTCAGCAATCCGGTTTCATTAAACTTGCCATCGCCGTTCGGCCCGCGAAAGCGGGGGCTGTCACCACCTCGAACACTTACCGCCATAAAAGTTATCATAAGGAACATTAAAAATACGATTCTCTTCATGGTTATTCTCCTTTAAGTTTCATCATATACCGGCTACAAGCCTAAACGAAACACTCCCGTGCTTTTGGTTCGTATATAATAACAAAATCTGCCCGTGTTTCAATTAATATGGCCTGTTTGCTTTCACTAAGTGTCCAATTACAATTATTTTTCATAAGCTATTTTTTTACAGTATATTAAGTTTATTTTACCTATTTTAACTTTGGGTTTGTTTTGCATAAAAGGGCCGATTTGTCGAATGTTCTTTACAAGTGTGAAGGGCCTTATGGTAACGTAAGTAATTGATTTGTCGATGGTTATGGCTTGTTTTTTATTTGAAAATCCTTGATTTTGATTCATTAGCGGCTTAAATATTATCGGACGTTTTGGGTGTGTGGAGGGGGAGTATAAAGAGAAAAGGAGACAGTAGATAGTTGAAAGTTGAAGGAAACGGATAGCCCCCGATGAGATAAGCTGCGCTATCTCACAGGGTAAAGCTCCGGTGGGGAAGGAGTTGTTTAATTTTCGATCCCTTGGGAATAAATTTAGTTTTGAGGTGAGGAATCGCTGCGCGATGGCTTTCATAATTTGTTGCTCGTTGTTAGTTGCTAGTTTTTTGGGGATTTGCTAATCCTAAGGCGTGCGGTTCTCCGCTATCGTTAGCCTGCTGGCTAACATAAAGATATTTTAACATAGTTCCAAACATAGTCAATAAAAAAATGCACTTTTACAAGTTAACATTTTGTTAGTTTAGGAGAGATGGGGGAGTTGTAACATTATCGGACGTTCCCGCCGGTGGAAGGGAGGGAGAGGTTAGATAGGGTATAGGGAGTAGGCGATAGGGGTTAGGAAAGACGAAGGAGGGGGAAATACGGAACGGAGAAAAATAAAAGTAAAAAAACAGGATATACGCAAAGCGCGTACGCGCTTTGCGTACGAGCATTTTCGTGCTATGTCCGGGGATAGATTGTGAAATGGTCAATAGTCTGATGACTACGGACTTTTTAATTGACTGTTCTGCTGAGGGGAAAAACGGTAAATATTGGCAAAACGAATGATATCGGATATAATGCAAATCCTGGCGGATTTTACGGCGAGTTTTTTGGGCGGGAATTGCGGTTATGGATTCTTTATAAAATAAAGGCAGAGGATAGAGATGGAAGAAAAAGAACTGCTTGAGATAATAGAAAGAGCGAAAAGAGACGAGGAGACAGAATTTAGCTTGTATGGAGGAGGAATAAAGTTACTGCCTGTAGAGATAGGGCAGTTGAAAAAGCTGATAACACTTGACCTGGGCGAGAATCAATTGACGAATATCCCAGAGGAGTTAGGGCAGTTGAAAAATCTAAAGACGCTCTATCTGGATAATAATCAGCTAACAAGCGTCGCGACGGAATTGGGGCAGTTGAAAAATCTGACAAAGCTCGATCTATCAAAAAATCTATTGACGAACATACCTAAGGAATTAGGTCAGTTGAAAAAGCTGACAGAGCTCGACCTGTCCGAGAATAAATTAACGAGTGTCCCGAGTGAATTAGGTCAGTTAACAAATCTGGCGATGCTCCATCTGCAAAGAAATCAACTGACGAGTGTCCCGAAGGAATTAGGATGGTTAGGAAATCTGGCTTATTTTTCTCTTTTTCATAACATGCTGTTAAACATACCAAAAGATTTTGGTCGTATGCGAAATCTAGTGGTCCTTCGTCTTTCTAACAATAAATTAAAAGTCTTGCCAAAAGAGTTAGGTCAGTTAACAAATCTGGAAATCCTCGCTCTGGAAGAAAATCCATTGGAGTCACCTCCACCTGGGATAGTAAAGCAAGGGGCTAAGGCGATATTGGCATATTTGCGGGGGCGGTTGAAAGAAAGCAAGA
>JASFVS010000001.1:0-40226 GCA_050049715.1 Phycisphaerales bacterium | reverse complement strand
TTCTCTGATTAGCTTATGCTGAAGTATCTCCAGATGCAATTCCCCCATTCCGCTTATTATCATCTGGCCCGTTTCGCCATCTTTCCTACACTCAAAAGTCGGGTCTTCGCGCTTCAGATCGGCTAGTGCCTCTGCTAATTTTGCTTTTTCCGCAGCCGTCCGGGGCTCTATCGACATATTAATAACAGTTTGTGGAAACGTAATACTTGGCAGACAAATGGGCTTTTTAGGATCGCAAATCGTATCGCCAGTAAGTGTTTGCTTCAAACCGACAACTGCCACAATATCACCCGCTCCGGCCGAGTCTATAATTTTTCGTTCTTTGGCGTGCATTTCGAATATCCTGGTGATATTCTCGCGTTTGTTGCGATTAGGATTCAACACCCTGCTGCCAGACTTTAACTTGCCTTGGTATATCCTAAGAAAGTTCAAATCGCCGTGCACATCGCTTGTAATTTTGAAAGCCAGCGCCACCATACTTCCGTTCGGGTCGCACTTAATCGATATTTTTTTGTTTTCATCTGTCGGCTTGTGACCCGTTAAAACAGGTTTATCCAACGGAGAAGGCAAATACACCAAAACACCATCAAGTAACTTTTGTACACCAATATACTTCAAAGCAGAACCAGCAAACACAGGATGAAGTTTATTGCTCAGAGTTCCTTTTCTGATTGCCCGGCTTATCATTTTAATATCAACCGGCTTATCATGGACATAGTTATCCATCAGCTCGTTATCGTATTCGGCGGCAAGCTCAATCATTTCGTTCCTTCGCTGCTGAGCGACCTCTTTCCAATCAGAGGGAATCTCTGTCTCTTCAAAAGCTGCTCCCATCTTCTCGGCTTTATAAAAAACCGCCTTCATCTTTATCAAGTCGACTACGCCTGAAAAAGACTCCTCGGCACCAATAGGAATCTGCATAAGAATCGGATTAGCAAGAAGCTTATCACGAATACTTTCCACGGACATTTCAAAATCGGCACCTACTTTATCCATCTTGTTTATAAAGCAAAGACAGGGCAGGCCGTATTTTTGTCCCTGCCTCCAAACGGTCTCGCTCTGGGCCTGTACTCCTTCGCTGCCGTCAAAAACCGCCACCGCTCCATCCAAAACACGCAACGACCTTTCGACCTCTGCTGTAAAATCAATATGCCCAGGTGTGTCAATAAGATTGATTTCACAGTTCTTCCAGGGGCATTTCGTCGCTGCTGACGTAATAGTAATACCTCTTTTTTGCTCCTCCTCCATGAAATCCATAACGGCAGTGCCATCGTGAACTTCCCCCATTTTGTAAGTCTTCCCCGTATAGTACAGAATACGTTCGGTCACCGTCGTCTTACCGGCGTCGATATGAGCCATAATCCCAATATTTCGTATTTTTTCCAAAGCGCTCGTCATAACTCACATCTTATCATTCAAAAAGAGTATAAAAAAAACTGCCACGATTAGTTTCATAAACACACCGTGGCAGTTAAAAACAGAAAATTTTACCAAGCGAAATGCGCAAAAGCCTTATTTGCCTCAGCCATTCTATGAACATTCTCCCGAGTTGTCATTGCTCCACCGTGTTCATTATATGCATCTATCAACTCAGAAGCCAACCGCTCGGACATAGGTTTGCCTTTTTTGCCCCTCGACGATGCCAATATCCACCTGAAGGCAAGCGACTGCTGGCGTTTGGCATTTATCTGCATCGGAACCTGGTAACTGGCTCCGCCAATACGCTTACTACGAACCTCTATCATAGGTTTTACATTGTTTATCGCCTTCTCAAATACATCAAAAGCTTCAGCATCTTTAACCCTTTTACTGATTATATCCATAGCATCATAGAAAACCTGTTGCGCAGTACTCTTCTTACCGTCCCACATCAAACAGTTAATAAACTTGGAAACCAGCTTACTGTTATACTTCGGGTCCGGCTTTAATTGTTGGCTCGAAGCGGTAAATTTTTTAGCCATTATTTTTCCTCAATTTAGCCAGCTCATTTAGCTTTTTTTGCGCCATATTTACTTCTGCCTTGTTTCCGGTTAGCCACACCAGCACAATCAAGAACACCACGAACAATATGATACCTTACCCCCGGTAAGTCTCTGACCCTGCCTCCACGAATCACAACCGTGCTGTGTTCCTGAAGATTGTGGTCAATACCCGGTATGTAAGCTGTAACTTCTTTGCCGTTGGTTAACCGGACACGTGCGATTTTACGCAAAGCAGAATTCGGTTTCTTGGGCGTCTGGGTCCTTACTATCAGGCACACACCTCTTTTTTGTGGTGAACCGCTAATATCAGATACACGCTTGCTACCCTTCGATTTCGCCCTTGGACGTCGAACTAACTGGTTTATAGTAGGCATAATTCTTATCTCATCTTTCGTTATTTCATTACTGACAACTAACTTATTCCCAAAGCCTCCCTGACAGCAGCCTCAGCTTTTGCTTCGGCTTCTTTTGCCTCCTTGATATCCTTAGCCTCTTCGAATTCCTTAGGTAGCGGTGCTTCGACAAGGTGCTTGACCTTTATATCGAGATGCGGCTTGAAAGCCGTACCCGCTGGTATCAAATGACCAAGTATAACGTTTTCCTTCAATCCGTAAAGTTCATCCACTTTACCAGCTAAAGAAGCCTCAGTCAAGACCTTAGTTGTTTCCTGGAAGCTGGCTGCTGCAATAAAACTCTCCGACCATAAGGAAGCTTTCGTAATTCCTAAAAGAAGAGTATTGGCGGTTGCGGGCTTTGGTTTTTTGCCCGTGGCCCCGGCCCCACCAATCATTTCAACTTTTTCATTAATACTCGCCAGCTCTTTCTTACTTACAACCTGGCCAACCTGTAAATCAGCAGCATCTCCTGCGTTTGTAATCTTGACGCTGTTGGTCAATTTCTCATTCTCTTTTCTGAATACAAATTTATCTGTCACCTCTCCGGGTAAAAACGGACTGTCACCGACAGATTCTATTTCGACTTTTCTCATCATTTGAGAACAAATAATCTCAATGTGCTTGTCGTTGATATTGACATGCTGCGAACGATAGACATTTTGGATCTCTGTCGTTAAATATCTTTGTAGCGCCTCTTCACCTTTAATTCGCAGAATATCATGGGGCACTAACGGGCCATCCGTTAGGGCATCTCCAGCTTCAGCCAAATCACCGGTATGAACATTAAGATGTCTGTCACGCGGGACGTGATGCTCTTTTTCCATGCCGGATTCGGAGCGAATGGTAATTGTCATTTTACCCTTACGTTTATCACTCCTAAGCTCAACCTGGCCGCTAATTTCCGCCATCGCAGCAGGATCTTTGGGTTTACGTGCTTCGAATACTTCGGTAACTCTCGGTAGACCCCCCGTAATATCCTGAGTTCCACCGGTAGCTCTGGGTTGATGGGCAAGTAACTGGCCGGCCTGAACTTTCTGACCTTCGTTAACCTCAATTCTGGCCCCTGCAGGCAAATAATGAACATCAAGGATTTTACCTTCCTTATCTTCAATTATGATTTGTGGATGCTTATCACCTTTATGTTCGATTACTACCGGCCTGCCAGCTTGACCTTTTCGCTCTTCCTCAATGCCAATTGTTTCACCTTCAATAATATCAACAAACCGAATCAGCCCGGCTATTTCTGCCAAAATCGGTGTACGGTGTGGATCCCATCTGAATAACAAAGCCCCGGCTTTAACTTTTTGATCATCCTTAACCAACACAACAGCACCGTATGGCACCTTGAACCTGTCAAGTTCTCTGTCTTTTTCATCAAAAAGAGCTATTTCACCATTGCGTTTCAATGCAACTAACGTAGTCGTTTTCTTTCCATCAACTTCGGACTTGGTAGTAACTGCATTGATATCACGATACTGTACCTTTCCTGCCTGTGTAGCCCTTTGTTCACGTTCAAGAATAGCTCTTTCAGCGACTCCTCCAGTGTGGAACGTTCTCAGGGTTAATTGGGTTCCAGGTTCACCAATGGATTGTGCCGCAATAATCCCAACCGCCGTACCCTCTTCGACTAATTTTCCGGTACTCATGTCCCATCCATAACACTTGGCACAAACTCCAAATGGGCTATCGCATGTCAGCGGGCTCCTGATTCTGATAGCATCAAGGCCTAAAGCTTCAATCTTTGCTGCCGCCTCGTGTGTTATAACCTCGTTTTCATGCACAACCATTTCATCCGTGATTGGATTGCGAATATTATCTCTCGCAGTTCTCCCGATAACAAGCTGCGAAAGCGGCACATCAATCTGGTCCCCTCTGCTAACAGTACTTTTTGTGATTCCCTGCAAAGTCTGGCAGTCTCTTTCAATAACAATTACGTTCTGCGCCACATCGATAAGTTTTCTTGTTAGATAACCGGAGTTAGCTGTTTTGAGCGCCGTATCCGCCAATCCCTTGCGCGCCCCGTGTGTAGAGCTAAAGTACTCAAGAACAGTTAATCCCTCACGGAAGTTTGATTTAATAGGTGTTTCTATAATTTCACCGCTGGGCTTGGCCATCAACGCTCTCATTCCCGCAAGCTGCTGAATCTGATCGACACTTCCTCTGGCGCCAGAATCGCTCATAAGGTATATTGGATTCAAATACGGCTCACCGTCATCAGTAGTATCTTCTTTTAGCCCTCTCATCATTTCATTGGTGACAGCAACTCTCGCATTTGTCCAGGCATCAATAACCTGATTGTATCTTTCGCCTTCTGTTAAAACACCACCATCATAGTTCCTATGTATTTTGTTGACCTTATTTTCGGTTTGTTCAATAATCTGCGCCTTCTTCTCGGGGATTTTTAGGTCCGTAATGCCAAAACTCAGACCGGCAAGCGTAGCATATTTGAAGCCCAAATTCTTGATTCTATCGAGAAGGTCCACTGTCTGAGCAGAACCAGTGTACTCGAAACAATCACTAATGACCCGGCTCAATAATTTCTGAGTCATGGTCACATTATAAAATGGCATTCCCTCCGGAAGCATATCGTTAAATATACACCGCCCAACAGTAGTTTTAACAAGTTTAGAATCACCAGTTTGCGAATCGCTAATAACTTTAACGTCGCTAAGTCGGACTTTAATCTGTGTATGTAAACTAATTTTACCCATTTCCAGGGCCATAATAGCCTCGAAAGGATCCCTGAAAACTTTAATTTCCGACTCTTCAGATGTCCGGCGGGTTTCTACATGAGTCAAATAATAATTACCCATTACCATATCCTGAGATGGTCCAACCATTGGCAACCCATTAGCCGGTGAGAAAATATTCGATGTGGTCATCATTAAGATATGAGTCTCAGCCTGCGCCTCGACACTTAACGGTAAATGCACCGCCATCTGGTCACCATCGAAGTCGGCGTTGAATCCTTTACAAGCCAAAGGATGCAACATAATCGCATTCCCTTCAACCAATACCGGCTCAAAAGCCTGAACGCCCATCCGATGCAGTGTTGGAGCACGATTAAGTAAAATGGGATGTTGGTGGATAACCTCTTCAAGTATGTCCCAAACTTGCTCATCACGCCGTTCAATCATTCGCTTCGCGCTTTTAATAGTATCAGCCAAACCACGTTGCTTAAGCTTACGAATAAGGAATGGCTGATACAACTCGAGAGCAATCTTCTTCGGCAGGCCACATTGATAAAGCTTCAAATCAGGACCCACCACAATTACCGAACGAGCCGAGTAATCAACACGCTTGCCAAGCAGATTTTCACGAAATCTTCCCTGTTTTCCTTTAATCATATCGGTTAATGACTTTAGTGGACGATTATTACTGCCAAGTACAGACCGCCGACAACGACCGTTATCCAGTAGCGAATCTACCGCCTGCTGTAACATCCGTTTCTCGTTCCGGATAATTACTTCAGGAGCATTTAAATCCATCAGTTTCTTTAAGCGGTTGTTGCGATTGATAATTCTCCTGTACAGGTCATTCAGGTCACTGGTAGCAAAATTATCTCTTTCAAGTAAAACCAATGGCCTTAAATCCGGCGGAATAACTGGAATTACCTCAAGTACCATCCACTGAGGTTTGTTTTTACTATTCTTAACCTGGTTGATAATCTTGAGCCGCTTCGTCAGGTCTTTTATCTTTTGTTTACTGTTTGTCTTTGCTATCGCATCTCTTAATTGTACCCCGATTTCTTCAAGTTTTAAGTTTTCCAAAAGTGCCCTGATAGCTTCAGCTCCCATTGCCGCCTTGAAAGCTTTTCCATATTTACTTTCAGCTTCTCTGTACTCTTCTTCACTTAGCAGTTGGCCTTCTTTCAAAGGGCTCTGTCCCGGATCCGTAACAACATATTCCTGGAAATAGATAATCTTCTCGAGGTCAGCGGATTTCATCGCCAAAAGGTTTCCAAGCCGATTTGGTATTGCCTTGAAGAACCATATATGGACAACCGGTGCCGCCAGATTAATATGTCCCATTCGTTTTCTTCTTACGCGGCTATGAGTAACCTTAACTCCGCATCGGTCACAAATTATTCCCTTAAACTTAGTGCCTTTGTATTTCCCGCATGCACACTCCCAGTCTCTTTCAGGTCCGAAGATGCGCTCGCAGAACAAGCCATCTTTCTCCGGTCGATACGTACGATAGTTAATAGTCTCCGGCTTTCGTACCTCTCCAAAAGACCAGCTTCGAATATCATTCGGACTGGCTAATGATATCTTAACCGAACCGTAATCATTAATCCGATCGTAAATACTTCCTAACATTTAAGGCCCCTTACCATTGACATTTGACAATTGGTAATCCACTCATCACTTTCACAGAGCAGCCGTTCCAAGCCGCTTCTTCTCAAGCTGGATATTTAATCCCAACCCTCTAATCTCATTACATAGTACATCAAAAGACAACGGAGTTCCCGCTTCGAGTGTGTTTTGCCCTTTGACCATTGACTCATAAATTTTAGTTCGCCCTTCGACATCATCGCTCTTTACAGTAAGCATTTCCTGTAAAGCATAAGCGGCTCCATATCCCTCGAGCGCCCAAACTTCCATCTCACCAAACCTTTGCCCGCCGGTCCTGGCTTTTCCGCCTAACGGCTGTTGTGTAATAAGGCTATAAGGTCCCGTCGCTCTGGCATGAATTTTGTCATCAACAAGATGGTGCAGTTTCATCATGTATATATATCCGATGGTTGCGCGCTGATCAAAAGGCTCACCTGTTCTTCCATCAAACAATTGCGTTTTAAGAGTATTGGGCACATTTATGAAAAATTCTTCAGCATCCGGTGCATTTTTTTCCTTTTCAAGCTGTTCCTTTCGCTTGTTCATAAGCTCATTCGCCTCGAATGTTAGCTTTTGAACATCGTCCTCAGTAGCCCCATCGAATACCGGTGTTATAGCATTAAAACCTAATACCTTAGCCACCCAGCCAAGATGTGTCTCAAGAATCTGTCCGACATTCATTCGACTCGGAACGCCAAGAGGATTCAATAATATGTCAAGCGGAGTACCATCTTCAAGAAACGGCATATCCTCCTCGGGCATAATCTTGGCAATAACTCCCTTATTGCCGTGACGCCCCGCCATCTTATCACCGATTGAAAGCGTTCTTTTAATTGCAACATAAATTTTTACCATTTGTAGAACGCCACTGGGCAACTCATCGCCGTGTTTAAAACTTTCAATCCTGTGCTTCTTTTCTTCCTGGACTTCTGTAATCTTGACCCAGAATTTGTCTATTATTTTCTGTACTTCATCTCGCAAAGCAGCCGGTCTGACCCATTTGATATTAAAATTCTCAACCTGCTCATAAATAACCGCATCATCAGCACTGGCACCGACTTTTTGACGTGTAGACGGGTCGATAATATTGACATCAAGCTTCTTATGCACCGCCTCAATCATCTGCCTGAATATCATGCACTCTTTTGCTTTCATTTGCTGCTGATACTCTTTTATCTGCACCGCCAGCGCCTTTTTTTGTTCTTCGGTACCTGCCCCACGCCTGGTAAACCGTTCGGTCTTTATTACGACTCCTTCATAACCACTGGGCAATTCAAGTGAATCATTTTTAACATCTTCACCAGCCCTGCCGAATATTGCATGCAGGAGTTTTTCTTCGGGCGTTAGCTCAGTTTTACTCTTGGGCACAACTTTCCCGACAAGAATGTCACCGGGACACACTCTCGTACCTTCACACACTACTCCATTCTCATCAAGGTTCCGCAACGCTCTCTCACTGACATTAGGGATATCACGAGTAAACTCCTCTTTGCCAAGACGAGTTTCACGAACTTCAGCAGTGAATTCATCGATATGAATGCTCGTAAAGCTGTCATCTTTACACAATCTCTCACTGACGATAATTGCATCTTCAAAATTAAAACCGTCGAAAGAGACAAATCCTACAAGTATATTTTTCCCGAGAGCCAATATACCATCAGCAGTACCTCCGCCATCTGCTATGACTTGGCCGGCCTTAACTCTTTCACCCAGCTCGACGACAGGTTTTTGATTAAGACAGGTTCTTTCGTTCAGCCCTTCAAATTTGGCAAGCTCATATTCCTCAGTATGGTTAATAACTACCTTCGTTGCATCAACTTCGGTAACTACACCGCTCTTCTGGGCTCGCACAACCATACTCGAATTTTGACCAACGATCTGTTCCATACCCGTAGAAACCAAGGGCGCCTCCGTTTTTAACAATGGAACAGCCTGGCGCTGCATATTCGAGCCCATTAAAGCTCGGTTCGCATCATCGTGTTCGAGAAACGGAATAAGTGAAGCCGAAATACCAACAATTTGTTTGGGCGAAATATCAACATAGTCGACATCATCGTTTTGAACCTGGGTTAGCTCACCGCTTTTTCTTGCAAGAACAAACCCTTTCGGGATTCTCCTACTATCAGTATCAACTGCACTCGGTGGTGCAAATATTGCTCTCATTTCCTCATCGGCACGTAAATATTCCACCTCATTCGTGACTTTGCCTTTCTTAACCTTTTGATATGGCGTAAGTAAGAAACCATATTCATCAACAGAAGCGAATATCGCTAACGAGGCAATCAATCCGATATTCGTACCTTCGGGTGTTTCAATCGGGCAGATTCTACCATAATGGCTTATATGCACATCACGTACTTCAAAACCGGCACGCCTCCTGTTCAATCCACCCGGCCCAAGAGCAGACAGACGCCTCTCGTGGGTCAATTGACTTAAAGCATTAGTCTGATCCACAACCTGACTCAACTCGCCACGACCAAAGAAATAATTAATACTGCTTGATACACTCTTGGAATTAACCAGATCTGCGATACGCGGCGGCTCCTCGGCATCCCTTTTCATACTCATCCGTTCCTGCACAGTTCTGCGGAGTTTAAGCAACCCCTTTCTAACCTCATCGGCCGCAAGCTCATCGATTGTGCGAAGTCTCCTGTTTCCCAGATGGTCAATATCGTCAACCTCACCCTCATTATTACGTAAAGCCATTATGTATTTCATTGTGTTGAGGAAATCTTCAGGCCGAAGCGTCATCTCATTCTCATCCACAGATTGGTCGAACTTGCGATTCAGTCTAAATCTGCCAACCTTGCCAAGACGATAACGATTGGTATCGAAAAATTTCTCTGTAAAGAAACTCTTTGCCTTCTCTTTATTAGGCGGATTACCCGGCCGCAATCTGATATAAAATTTCAGCAAGGCTTGTTCATGGCTCTGGCAATCATCCTCAGCAAGAGTAGTCAATATCAATGTGTCACGAATTTTATCTACAACTTCAATACTAATTTGTGAGCGTTTGGCCTTTTTAGTTTTCTTCTTTTTCTTAGTGCTTTTTGATTTGGGTTTTTCCAATGCAGCCTGTATCAAAGAAACCTTATCGCTTATTTGCGCACCGGCCTTTACTATGACCTCTCCAGACTCTTCGTCCACGATCGGCTGCACAGACCACATAGTTGGCGTCAATTTGTTCAGCGGAACTTTCCGTGTCGGATAAAACAAACGAAGAATGTCTTCCGTAGTTCCATATTCGGGAGCCATTGCACGCAGCAGAATTGTCGCAGGAATCTTGCTGGACTGATCGATCCTCACGACTAATATGTCTTTATTTGTAACACCTATTTCTATCCAACTGCCTCTTTCCGGTATGACTCTGCCACCATGAAGAACTCTGTCACCTTCTTTGCTTTCAATAAGAAAATCAACACCGGGACTGCGGTGCAACTGGCTCACGATAACTCGCACCGCCCCATTGATAATAAATTCTCCTCCACCTACCATTACAGGCATCTCGCCAAGATACATTGCCTGTTCGGCCAAATCTTCCCCTTCCTTCCTTCTCAATCTGCACCAGATTTTTAGCGGGTAGCCATATGTCAACCGTAACTGCCGACACTGAGTAGGTGTATAATGTGGTTTCTCCAGTTCGTAGTAGAGATATTCCAGAAGCATCTTCTTGTCATAACTCTCGATAGGAAATGTCTCTTGAAAAAGTGCTTCAAGCCCAATACGCTTTCTTCTCGTTGGCGCCACATTCTCCTGTAAAAAATGCTCATAACTTCTTCTTTGTATCGCCACGAGGTCAGGAATCTCAACGGCATCGCTAACCCCGCCAAAATTGCGAACGGCCTTTTCAGCCTTTGTGTCACGCATTACCAATCTCCAGCATTAAATGCTCAAATCGCTTTAAAGACAACCCTCTGTGATTGCCTCAACCCTACGCCACCACGTTGATTCATACATTCCAAAAGGTTAAGTTCCATCTTTACGCCAATTCTACAACGGCCCCAACCTCTTCGAGCTTTTTTCTTGCTTCTTCAGCTTCATCTTTACTTAATCCCTCTTTGACCGGTTTAGGCACACCTTCTACAAGGTCTTTGGCCTCTTTTAATCCCAGCCCTGTCAACGCCCTTACTTCTTTGATAACCTGAATCTTCTTATCGCCGAATTCCTTAAGAATGACATCAAAGCTTGTTTTTTCCTCCTTTTCTTCAGCTGGCCCCTGTGCAGGACCTGCCATCATAACAGCACCGCCAGCGGCCGGTTCAATACCATGCTCTTCTTTAAGATAATCACCCAGCTCTTTGGCCTGCATTAACGTTAAGCCGACTATTTTGTCACCAAGCTTCTTGATATCACTACTCCATTTACTTGTCTTTTTAGTTTCCTTTGTCTCTTTGGTCTCTTTCGTTCCCTTGGCTTCTTTTTCTTTCTTAGTTTCTTTCGCTTGTTCTTCTGCCATTTCCATTAACTCCTGTTTATACAGCGCCAAGTGGTAGCCGAAACTCCGCCGTTTCGTTTAACCCTGTTACCTAAATCAGGGACAGCCACACAGGCTTGTTCAAAATTTCTTGTTTTGTTTTTATGCCGCTTGTTTCTCGCCGTCCTCGGTGATAGTTTTTATGCAACCTGCGATAATCCCCGCCGGAGCTCCGATGGTTGAGGCTAATCCTCTGGCCGGAGACTGTAACATACCAGCAATCTTACCAAGCAACTCTACACGCGTCGGCATCTTCGAAAGTTCCACTGCCGCCTTATCATCTAAAGCGGAACCGTCGAGAAAAGCTCCTTTAATCTCAAGTACCGGCACCTTCTTTGCCCAATCGGCAAGCTCTTTTGCAACATCAACTATACTATCTCCTCCGTACGCGATAGCACAAGGTCCGCAAAACAACGCTGCTGCCGAATCCATCTTCTGGTTACGCAGCGCTTTTCTAAATAGCGAATTCCTGACCACCGTTAACTTGATGTCTTTTTCTTTGAGTTCACCCCTCATCAGATTGTTGTCAACACCGCCAACACCCCTTGTACACACAATTAAAAAATCCGTAATATTCTCATCGACGATTTTCTTTTCCAGTTCCGATTGTAGTAACTCTTTTATATATTTGCTCATTTTCTATAATCCCACATTGCGTATTTTACTATCAAAACTCAACTGCGATACCGGGGCTCATTGTTGCAGATATACACATTTTCTTTATATACGTACCTTTGGCCGCTGCCGGTTTTACCTTTTTTATATGCGAGACAAATGCCTCGATATTATCTACCAGTTTTGTAGTCTCAAAACTTTGCTTGCCAACTACTACATGGACATTCCCGCCGGAATCGTTTCTAAATTCAACTTTGCCCGCGGAGAATTCAGCCACTGCCGTTGTGACATCAGCAGTTACTGTACCGTTTTTCGGTGAAGGCATTTTTCCCTGTGGACCGAGAACTCTTCCGAGCTTGCCTACTTTGCTCATAACTTTAGGCGAAGCAATAGCTACATCGAAATCCATCCACCCATCCGAAATCTTTTTGACCAATTCATCACATCCTGCCTCAATCGCACCGGCCTTTTTAGCCGATTCAACATCTGAATCCTCACAAAAAGCAATGACTTTTTTCTGTTTCCCTATCCCGTTAGGCAAGGATAGTGAACCGCGAATCGCCTGGTCGGCCTGCTTCGGATCAATACCTAAATGCAGTACGCATTCTACAGTCTGATCAAACTTCACTGACTTGAATGATTTGACTTTCTCGACTGCCTTAGTCAAACCAATTGGTTCTTTACTTACCTGTTCCGATTCTTTTTTGTATCTTTTACTTTTCACTCGCATTGCTTATTTCTCGTTCTGCGTATAAATTCCTCAATAATCGTTAACCTTCTACCTCGACACCCATACTTCGGGCGGTTCCTCTGATAATCTTTTCGGCCTGTTCTATATCGTATGCGTTCAGGTCATTGAACTTGGTCTCAGTGATTTTCCGTAACTGCTCAACACTGATTTTCCCTACCTTCTCTTTATTAGGAACGCCACTACCCTTTGCGATTTCGGCCGCTTGTTTAATCAGAACCGCCGCCGGTGGACTTTTAACCTCGAAAGTAAAACTTTTATCCTTGAAAACGGTTATCACAACCGGCACAATTGTCCCGTTAAGTTCTCTTGTTCGCTCGTTGAACTGTGAAACGAACTGTCCAATATTCACACCATGCTGACCTAAAGCAGGCCCTATCGGAGGAGCTGGCGTTGCCTGCCCGCCCGGTGCCTGTAATTTAATCTTTACTGCTACTTCTTTCGCCATAATCTTTTGTCTCTTGTTTCAATATTTCAATACTGAATTATGCCTTCTCAATCTGCCAATACTCTATATCCAGAGGAGTGCTTCTGCCGAATATCGTAACAATAACTTTAACAATCCCACGTTCAGGATCGATTGAATCGACAACACCCTCAAAATTCTCAAAAGCGCCTTCTCGAATCTTAATCATATCACCTTTTTTAAACTCCACTCTGATGCTCGGTGCCTCTTCCGGCTTTTCCGCCTCTTCAAGTATTTTTGCGACCTCTGTGTCCCGCATGGGGATCGGAACTCCATCTGTTCCAATGAAATCTCCTACACCGGTCGTTCCTTTTATCATAAACCAGACCTTTTCAGGAACCCGTCCATCTTCAGTCGATTCCATTTCCATAAAAACATAGCCGGTGTACTTCGGCGGCTTACGAACCGTCTGCTTGCCACCTCGGATACGTTTAATCCGCTCTACAGGAACTTCTATCCGGCCAATAATATCCGTTAAACCCTCCCTTTCAATATTCTGCACAAGCGCTTCTTTGACCTGCACTTCCTTATTTGCCGCAACTCGTAAAACATACCACTGCATATTAATACCCTGTCTCGTAACTAATCCGAGATACTAAAATATTAAGCCAGAAGCCACGAAAATAACGTTCTAAATCCGAGGTCAGTAGCCCCAAGGAGGACAGCCATAAATACCACAACTACAATCACAATAAATGTTGAAACAGCAATTTCTTGTTTGCTTGACCAGCTAACCTTCTTCATTTCACTCTCGGCCGATACCATAAAATCTGCAACTGAAGGTTTATTAGACAACCAGGAAATCAAAAGAGCAAATACAACAAACAAACCGGCGGGCACCATAGTTTCAACCCATAATCCCAGATCAGTCGCCTGCAGTTTTTTATAAAGCTGTAAACAACCCAATCCAACAATTATTGCAGCGGCAAAAGCACTGCAGAGTCTTGTATATTTGCCCTGGCCACGTTTATAAATACTAAATATCATAACTTACCTCATATTCACCAAACTAAAACAGGACCGCCAATCCTGCATTTCTACGTAAACCTAACAATCCAAAACAGGCCAGGAGGGAGTCGAACCCCCAACCTTCGGTTTTGGAGACCGACGCTCTGCCAATTGAGCTACTGGCCTATTTAATTGACTATTGAATATGCCTTCCTTATAGAATATTTGCAATTGCCCCAAACGCCGAAATCTGTATCTGTCAATAATCAATTACTTGCGCCGTATCTTATGAACAGTATGCTTACGTTCCTTTTTGCAGAATTTCTTTAGTCGTATTTTCGGCGTACCCTCTGCTACACTAACAGTAGTCCTATAGTTTCTATCGCTACACTGGCTGCATTCAAGCCAGACATATTCCCTTTTACTCTTCTTCTTAGCCATAAAGTTCATCCCCGCCAGACAGGTTCATTCACCTAAGAAACATCTAATTGTTCCATATATACCTGCCCGGATACACTTAGCCGGTCTGAGCACTCTAATTTTGGGTACTCGTAGTTTCCTTTAGAAGTCACCCAGAGATGCTCAGGCAAGAATCTTTGTTACCACACCGGCACCAACCGTTCGGCCACCTTCACGAATAGCAAAACGAAGACCTTCTTCCATTGCGATTGGCGAAATAATCTCCACTTCCATGGCAATGTAATCGCCCGGCATACACATCTCTGCACTCTTGCCTTCTTTGCTCATTAACGCATGAACCGAACCGGTAACATCCGTTGTTCTGAAATAAAATTGCGGCTTATAACCTGCGAAGAACGGCGTATGACGACCGCCCTCTTCTTTGGTCAAAACATAAACTTCCGCATGAAACTTGGTGTGCGGAGTAATACTACCCGGCGCCGCAACAACCTGCCCCCGCTCTAAATCTTTCTTTTCAACGCCCCGTAAAAGCACGCCGATGTTATCGCCGGCCTGGCCTTCGTTGAGCGTCTTATTAAACATTTCAACGCCGGTAACAACTGTCTTACGGGTTTCCTTTGCAAGACCGACAATTTCAATTTCCTCGCCGGTGTGGACTACACCACGCTCAACCCTACCTGTGCCTACTGTCCCACGGCCTTTGATGCTGAAAACATCTTCAACCGGCATAAGAAACGGTTTATCAACATCACGCTCGGGAAGCGGGAAATATTCGTCAACCGATGCCATCAAATCATCGATACACTTGCAAGCCTCGTCATCTTTGCCTTCGGATTCCATTGCAGCTAAAGCTGAACCTTTAACAATCGGAATATCGTCCCCGGGAAATTCATACTTATTCAACAGGTCTCTTACTTCCAGCTCAACCAGCTCAAGTAATTCGGGATCGTCAACCTGATCCACTTTATTCAGGAACACAACAATCCTCGGCACATTCACCTGACGTGCAAGCAGGATATGCTCACGAGTCTGGGGCATTGGACCATCACCGGCTGCAACCACCAGAATAGCTCCGTCCATCTGGGCCGCCCCGGTAATCATATTCTTAATATAGTCGGCGTGTCCCGGGCAATCAACGTGCGCATAATGGCGTTTTTCTGTCTCATATTCCACATGAGCAGTATTTATCGTAACGCCGCGCTCCCTTTCTTCCGGTGCATTGTCGATGTCCTCAAACTTTTTAACATTACCACTACCGGCTTTTTGCGCCAGCCGCATCGTTATAGCAGCCGTTAACGTCGTCTTGCCGTGGTCGATATGACCTATAGTGCCAATATTGATATGTGGTTTTGTCCTTTCAAATACCGCCTTAGCCATCTTAATATAAACCTCCAATGTAAAGGATTAATATTGACTTATCCCAATATTTAACTCTCTTACAAAATTCTCTAAAAACCTTTTATAATCAATTCACAACCGGAGTTACAAAACCAGCCCGGCTTGACCCGCTTGCATTTAGCTGCTGATGGGGCTTGAACCCATGACCTCGTCCTTACCAAGGACGCGCTCTACCACTGAGCTACAGCAGCAATATCCAGCTCACCGACATAGTGGTGGACCGAACAAAATACAACACCACACCTGACCTTAAAGCCAAAAAATACGGCAATCCCCCTTTATTCCTGCCCATCTTTTATATACTGATAGCGCAGGAATACATTGCCTTATAAACAATTTATTTATGTAAATTACGTAATTTATCGAAATAGACCTGAGAGTGCAAATACAAAAAGAGAAAAAAAGTGAAAAATTTTGAAAAAATTTAATTTTTTCTTTAAAAGACTAAAAATCCCGCTAACGCCACCAATGCCCCGCTATAGATTGCCTCATCCTTATACGACAAGACAAATAACTACACTTTTGGATAAATCCAGGGCTTACGGTACTTACGGTATAATAGCTTGTTCGCCTCGGAATCACCCACAATTACTTCTTTCTCGCCATCCCATTCAACGCTTCGCCCAATTTTTAATGAAAGCATGCCCAGTAAACTCATATTCGTCGACCTATGTATTGTCTCTATGTCACAAAGCGGGCGGGAACGTTTCTTGACAGCGCCGAGGAAGTCAGCCCATAGCTCCTTAATATTCTGCTCGTTCGGCGCGTTCAGTTTTGGGGCCTCATGTATCACATCTTGCCCTCTTCTGGCAGGATAAAAAGTCCAGCCCTGTTGCCAGCCCATATGAAAGATACCTTCAGTGCCATAGAAGTAACAACCGACATTTTCGCCTTTATCAGTATTATTCCCGGCGAATTGGCGATGTTCCCATACCGCGGTGAAACCCTCGAATTCGAAACTGGCGACCTGGTGGTCAGGAGCATCGGTAGTCTGGCCCCTTTCATCTTTGATTGGAGGGCCCTTTATGACACGACCACCTGAAGAAAAAACCCGTTTAGGATATTTCTCTTCGGTCCACCAAAGAATCTGGTCGAGCCAGTGTATGCCCCAGTCACCTAACGTACCGTTGGCGTAATCGAGAAACTGGCGAAAGCCTCTCGGGTGCATCCGTCTGTTATAAGGTCGCAATGGTCCGGGCCCACACCACATATCCCAGTCCAGGCCCCCTGGAGGTTCCTCATTAGGAGTCGGTTTCTCCGGGCCTCCACCCGGATAGTGAACAAAGGCTCTCACCATACCGATTTTGCCCACCCGGCCTTCCTTAAGGAATTTCATACCGGAAACATTATGAGGCGATATCCTCCGATGCGTGCCGACCTGAACGACCCGGCCCGTCGCCCGCGCCGCATTTACCATAGCCCTGCCTTCTTTAATTGTGTGTCCGATGGGTTTCTCCACGTACACATCAGCCCCCGCTTTTATCGCAGCAATAGTAATCAACGGATGCCAGTGGTCAGGTGTGGCCACGATAGCTATATCCGGCCTCTCACGCTCCAGTAGCTCACGATAGTCCTGATACTTTTTAGGTTTGTCACCACTGAGTTTTTCTACTTCTTCGGCAGCAGGATTTAACAAATTAAGGTCAACATCACACATAGCAACTATCCTGCATTGCCCCGATTGCAGTGCTTCCCGAGCAATGTTCATACCCCACCAGCCGCTGCCGATAAGAGCTGTGCGATACTTTCTGTCAGTCTGAGCACAGAGTATCGCCGGGACAGCAATGGTCAAGCCTGAGGCTAACGAACCTTTGAGAAAAACGCGACGATTAAAGGACATGATAATATCTCCTCGTTCTTAGAAAGCTATAAAATTAAGTTTCCGATGAATCAGGACAACTTTATGAAACAGCCAACTTTTGCATCAAATCTAACAGCCTGCCATTACAGGTCAAGTAAAAAAACAAACGTTCAAATTCCAATTTGCTATAACTAAATATGTTCGATATAATTATTTCCTTTGAAAAGGTATATGAAAACACCGGTTTTACTTCGAGAAAGGAAGGGAACAAAGTGAAAAGCACAAAGGCTCCCAAAACAAACGTAATAACTCGTCGGCAGTTTTTAAAAAACTCAGCCGCTGTAGCAGGCATGGCCTGGGTGGCTCCGGTGGTAGTTCCATCTTCCGTATTAGGTGCTGATGCACCGAGCAACCGTATCACAGTCGGCTGCATCGGAGTCGGACGGATGGGACTTGGTGATATACGGGAAATACTGGGATTCAAACAAGCCCGCATCGTTGCCGTGTGTGACGTTGACTCCCACAGAGCCGAACATGCCAAGCAGTTCGTTGAAAAACATTACAGTAATCAAAGCGCAAGCGGAAACTATAAGGGTTGTGACACGTACAAAGATTTCAGAAAGCTGATTGCAAGAGAGGATATCGACGCAGTTTCAATCGTCACGCCCGACCACTGGCATGTGCTACCTGCAATTGCAGCGGCCAAGGCCGGAAAAGATATTTTTCTGCAAAAGCCATTGAGTTTGACAATAGAGGAAGGACGCACATTAAGCGACACTGTCCGCCGTTATAAAAGGGTCTTTTTGGTAGGAAGCCAGCAGCGTTCCGATTCAAGATTTCGTTTTGCTTGTGAACTGGTTCGCAACAAACGTATCGGCGAGTTGCACACCGTTAAAGTCGGTTTTGATATAGACCCACCCACAACACCTGAAGACCCGATGCCTGTTCCGGACTGGCTCGATTATGATATGTGGCTCGGACCCGCCCCCTGGGCGACTTATACCGAGAAACGCGTTCACCCGCAAGCAGGATACAGCCGACCCGGCTGGCTGCGCATACAAGATTACGGTGCCGGCATGATTACAGGCTGGGGAAGTCACCATAACGATATTGCACAGTGGGGAATGGGGACCGAATATACCGGCCCCATTGAGATTGAAGGCCAAGCCGAATATCCACGGGACGGACTATGGAATGTGCACGGCGTATTCCACATCGAGTATAAATATGCGAATGGCGTGAAAGTTATTTGCGCACATAATAAAGAAAACAAACAAGGTGTTCTTTTTGAAGGCACAAGAGGGTGGGTTTATGTCAGGCGAGGATTTATCGATGCTGAACCAAAATCATTACTGACATCAACTATAGGCCCAAATGAAATCAATCTCTACAAAAGCAATAATCACAAAGAAAACTTCTTCGAGTGTATCAAATCCAGAGCGGAAACTATAGCTCCTGTCGAAGTCGCGCATCGTTCATGCAGTGTTTGTTTGCTGGGTGATATTGCTATGAAACTCGGCCGAAAGTTACGATGGGACCCTGAAAAAGAACGATTTACTAATGATGAACAGGCAAACCGAATGCTTTCCAAGCCGATGCGAAGCCCATGGCATCTGTAGAATTGATTTTTTAACTATTTAGCTAATTCAGTAAAATTAATAAGCACAATTAATTTACTGAAAGAGACACAGATGAATCACTCGATAAAATTCTTTGGAATCTTACTCCTCATAACGATTTGCGCCTGTTCCCTGACGCCCGCAAAACTCCCCACTGAATCCCAAACAGTAAAAGCAAAACTCGAAAAGGACCGTATTATAGTTACTATCGACGGCAAACCGTTTACCTGCTACAAATTCGAAGCATCTCAGAAGTATCCGTATTTCTGGCCGGTGAACGGGCCGGTATCGGGCAAGTCAATTACCACTGAAACATCACAGCCTTGGCCGCACCACCATTCGCTGTTTTTTGGCTGCGACCGGGTCAACGGCGGCAACTACTGGCAGGAAAGTAATGAACACGGCCAGATTGTCTCACAAGGCCCTAAGCTCATAAAATCATCGGGCAGTCAAATTATCTTTAGCGATACATGCTTGTGGCAAAAGCCGGGCAAAAAACCAATCATTTTTGACCGACGGCATATTACTATCACCGCGCCGAACAAAAACATTCGTTTCATTGATTTCGAGATTAGCCTAAAACCACTGACAGACATTCGTATTCTCAAAACTAACCACGCTTTATTCTCAGCGCGTGTCGTACCGGAACTGAGCGTCCAGTCCGGCGGCACACTCATCAATGCCGAAGGCAAAACCGGCGAAAAAGATACTTGGGGCGTTGAATCTCCCTGGTGCGACTACTCCGGCATACGAGAAGGTATTAAAGAAGGCATCGCAATTTTACAGCATCCGAAAAACCTCTGGTTTCCGTGCAGATGGTTTACCCGCGACTATGGTTTTTTCTCACCTACGCCGATGAACTGGCTTGAAGGCGACCACCTCGACCTGCCTAAGGGGCAAACGCTCACCCTGCGCTACAGAGTTGTCGTCCATACAGGCGATGCCAAAACAGCTGAAATACAAAAAATATTCAGCGAGTACACAACGGTCCACACAAAACTCCCAGGCACAACAAGCACACCTGGAGATTTTACGCCTTAGACACCTGTCAAAAATATACAGATAACATCTCGTCTCAAACCTAAAACTATAAAACCCGGATGAATACTGTATCTGCAAAGTATTTGCGCGTATAATTTCAGATAATGTTATCTAATCATAAAATAGAACAACTACTCCAAAAAGCAAGTTTGGGCGGCAATACAATAAGCACTATCCGGGCCGGGCACTATAATGATTCATATTACATTGATTCGGACAAAGGGAAATATGTTCTTAGAATCGCCCCACCGGATAATATACCAAAACTGTTTTACGAAGTTGACATGATGAAATCCGAGGTCAATATTCACCGATTGGTTAGAGAAAACACCGATGTTCCCGTACCGAAGATTGTCTATCACGACTTCTCACGCGAAGTCATTGATAGAGATTACCTTATAATGGAATATCTCAAAGGAGATTCAGGCTTCTTCGATGAGAGTGAACTCGGTATTTATGTAAGACAAATCCATTCAATTAAATCCGATTACTACGGTTACCCTGAACGTGCCGCACCAACCGGAAAAAGCTGGCCTGATATTTTTTACAATTACGTCGAGTTAATTTTTCGCGACTGTCTTTCATGCGGAATCATTGATGATAATGAGTATGAGCATTTCATTTCCATATACGACAATCACATAAATGTTATTACTGAAGTGCCCCCCTCACTTCTTCACCTTGACCTATGGACCCAGAACATCCTCACAGTAAACAACCATATAACCGCGATACTTGACTTTGACCGGGGCTTATATGGCGACCCTGAGCTTGAGTTTGCTGTGCTCGATACTTATGGCTACAGTACACCTGAATTTTTCGATGGATATGGAAAACCACGGCCTGATGACTCGGATGCTCAGATTCGCCGGATATTGTATATTGTGTATGAACTGATAAAATACGCATTTATCCGTTATGCCCGCGGCAAAAGTATGCCGACCGGCAGAAGTCACGTAGAACAATGCAAAAAAATATTGAAAGAGCTTCAATAAATGTTGTCTGATTATTCAAAAGCTACGGACCCGGTAATCACCATATCAGCACTTGGTGATAACTACATCTACCTGTATCGATATAACCAGAGTGAGGCATTTGTAATTGACCCCGGAGAAAGTTCTTCGGTATTCAGAGCACTAAAAAAACACAAATTGAACCTTACCACCATTCTTCTTACACATAATCACTGGGACCATACCGGAGGAACTGCAGAACTAAAGAAAAAAACTTCCTGCAGGGTCATCGGTCCCGATAAACAAAGAATAAAAAACGTTGATTGCTTTGCCGAAGATATACAAATATTAGAAATTGGCAACGTAAAGATACAGGTAATTGCCGCGCCGGGACACACCCACACATCGGTGTGCTATTATATTCCGCCGTCGAACGAAAAGGAAAATGGTATCCTTTGGACAGGTGACACATTGTTCATTGGGGGCTGTGGCAGATTATTCGAATGCGACGCGTCTTCAATGTGGAATTCTTTACAAAAATTAGCATCTTTACCTGATGATACACTTGTCTATTGTGGGCACGATTATACGCTGGAAAATTACAAATTCGCATTGAGTATTGAGCCGGGTAATCAAGCTGTCCAAAAATATCTGAACGAACTCAAGCAGGCGCAAAAAGCAGGCAAACCAACCGTACCTTCCACAATATTGCGGGAAAAAGAAACAAATCCGTTTTTACGAGCTGACTTTTCCGAGCTAAGGTCTGCATTGAATATGCTCAATGCACCGGCGGCGGAAGTCTTTGCAGAATTACGACGGCGTAAAGATATATTTTAATGATGAGAATTAATAATTCGAGAACCTTTGTTACAAACAAATGTAATCTATCATGAGTGCTAAATACGATATCGGTTTCGAAGAAGCATTTTCAAGAATGTTAGAGCAATTGAAACCGCTTACTCCTGTCAGCCTTCCTGTCGAACAGGTATCAGGATTAACTGCGGCCGAAGACTGTATCGCCGTCGTGGACTGCCCCTCCACTCAGACATCTTTGAAAGATGGCTATGCCGTGTCTTCTGCAGATTTAAAAAACACCTCAAAAGACCGGCCCGCTAAACTGAAAGTTTTGGGCCAAATGGTCGCAGGGGGCCAAGCAGATTTAACTGTAGAATCAGGAATGGCCGTCAAAATTCTCACAGGCTCAAGACTACCCCACGGCGCCGACACAGTCATTCCCGAAGAGCTTACCAAGGAACAAAATGGATGGGTATTCTGCCACCAGGATAACAGCCTGAAAAGAAATATATTAGAGCAAGGATACGATGTCAAAAAGGGAGAACTTATTGCACAACGCGGCGAGATTTTGACGCCAGCTAAAACCGGCCTGATAGCCGCGGGGGGACTCGACGCTGTACGAGTCCACAAATTACCCCGAACCGGTATTATTGCCATAGGGGATGAGGTAGTTGCTCCCGGCAAACCGCTCAAAGAGGGCCAGCTCTATGCAAGTAACTCGGTGACGTTACTTTCATGGCTTCGACATTTCAGGATGGAAGCTGAAATTGCAATAGTCCCGGACCAAAAAGAAAAACTCCGCAACACTATACAGAATATGCTGGAACACAACGATGTCATTACAACCAGCGGCGGTGTATGGAAAAGTGACCGGGATTTGACCGTAAAAACATTTACCGAAATGGGCGGTAAAATTATCTTCCACCGCATCAGAATGGGTCCCGGCAAGGCGGTGGCAATGATTACGTTGAATGATAAAACCGTATTCTGTCTTCCCGGCGGCCCTCCATCTAATGAAATGGCCTTCCTGCAAATCGCTTTACCCGGTTTATTTCATCTGGCAGGCAGGTCGCCCGTACCTTTTGAACACAAAACAGCAACATTAACCACAGCAGTGAAAGGCGATATAGACTGGACTCAGTTTATTTATGCAAAACTCACGGAAAAGGATGATAAGTTATTCGTCAGTCCCCTTAAAATGAACAGCCGCATCCAAACCCAAGCAAATGCAAATGCGCTGATTAAAATTCCTGAATGTATGGAGCGTTTCGAAGAAAACAACCAGATTCAAGTTCAGGTTTTGTTCGACAACATATACTCCCCACAAACCATTTCGTAATATCAAAACTGGCTTCCTCTTCGTCAGGCAACTCAGATTATAAATGAATTATTCGGCCTCTTAAGGGAGACTGTCATCGATATCCACAGAGGCTATCTGGATTTGTCCTTTTCCTAAAAGAGTGCCGGTAGCCTGTGCCAGGTATATCTGGGCTATTTCATAATCCGTGAAGGCACGTATTCTGCCAAGCTGTGCGTCCGCTAGACGGGTAGCAGAGTATAGAACGTCCGTACTTGTACGGACACCAAGTTGAAATTGAGATTGTTCGACCTTGTAATCCCTGTATGCGGCGGTCACACCCTGTTCCGCAGCAAGAATACGACGCCAGTTCCCACGTAACTCACTGACTGCATTATAAACTTCCTGTCGAATAAGCTGTTGGAGTCTGTTGCGTCTTACCTGATCCTGCATTTTTAAAAGCTGGGCCCGTTGGAGGCGAGCTTTAGCAACACGGTTACCCAAGGGGACAGCAACAGACAGGCCGACTGAATGGCTATCAAACGGATTATCCGTCAGGTCCCCTAAAGCACCACCTATAGTGCTTTCCTGCGCCTGGGCTGCATAGGTGTAATTCAACGCCAAATCGGGCAGGGTATTGTTGCGTGCCAGCTCAACATTGAGTTCATCAATGGTTAATTGCAGTTCCAGCTCAACCATTTCCATTCGGTTAGACAAGGCCTGCTCGGTAAGTTGCCTTTCGTCAAGGCCCAGTCCAAGCGGATTTGGCTCAGTCTGTGTCACAATATCCACAACGGCCTCTAAAGGCATGTCGTCACGATTCATGATGCGTTGAATATCGCGAGTTCGATTCAGCACCGTAGTTTCAGCATTAATCACAGCTTCGAGACGACCGGATAAACCTGCTTCCGCTCGTACGATTTCGATTTTTGCAGCCGAACCCGCAGCAACTTTCTTCTTCGCGTGATTAAGCTGGTCCTGTGCCAGCTTGTATTGCTCTCTGCGAACATCGAGTTCTTTACGGGCCGCGTAAAGACGCCAATACGCAATATCAGCACTGGCGAGTAAATAAATAGCTACAAGTTTGGTTCTGGCATTGATGATATTTCTTTCGTGACCGGCAATACGAATAGACTGCGTATTTATACGCGTGCCGGCCCCGCGGAGCAAGGATTGTATAACAGAGACGCTGGCGGCCGCATCCGCAACACCGCCTGAGGACATGTCATCACCAAAAGGCAGACCGACTTCAATCAATCCGCCGGTCGGCAATGGCTTTTCAATGCTTAATTCATAATCCTGGGTTTTGGTAACAGCAGTAGCAGTTTTGCTTCGCTGAGTTTCTGCTGAGCCGAAGAAAGCCGCCTCGAACTTGGCTCGCTCTTCATCCAGTGCGGTCTGGACAATGGAAGGATCTACAAGCTCGACTTTTAAGTCAAGATTATTTGCTAAAGCGGCCTCTCGAACTTGTTCCAGGCTTAAAGTTATTGTTTGTTGAGATTCATTAGAGTCCGTAACCTGTTGAGTGATTTCTTCGGTCGCTTGTTCAACAGTTACAGGAGATGATACCGAATGCTCCGAAAGCTGCACGGTATCAATTTTATCGAGCCCCATTATCATGGCTTTGTTGTTTGCCTCCTCTTCAATGTGCGAAGTCGAACAACCCGCTATGATAATAAGGATAATTGATACTAAAACTGTTTGATGGCGTACCAACCACATACTCTTCTGTTCTTTTATTTCATTGTTTCTCATAAAAACTCTCATTCATATCTTAATGCTTCCATCGGGTCGATTCGTGTTGCGCCAATAGCGGGAATAAGACACACCAGGCACGAAACTCCGCCTATGACGCCTAATCCAAGCAATAATGACAGCGGATTTAAAGGGCTGATATCATATACAAGGGAACGCAAGACAAAGGACAGTACCGCTGTGAGTGTCAGTCCAATGGCCAGTCCGGCAATGCCTGCCGAACAACAAAGCGAATAATATCACAGCGTAATGCGCCCAGAGCGATACGCACACCTATCTCACGTTTGCGCTGCGTGAGGTTATAGGAAAGCGTGCCGTATATACCGACTACTGTAATAGCTAAAGCAATACTCATGAAAGCATTAGTGGCAAACGTATAAAACCGTCGGCCGCTGGTTGAGCTTTCTACGACCTGCTTCATGGTACTTATATCAACCAGAAGCAAATCAGGATCGATATTAGCCAGCTCCTGCCTGAGCAATGGAACAAAAGCATTTGCTTTTGCATTCGTACGCATCACCAATGTACCTCTGTTCATACGACCACTCTGAAACGGGAAATATATCTGTGGCAGTGCTGGTATTTCTGGGCCCCATTGCCTGACATCTTCGACCACACCTATAACTTTTGCTTTGAAAAACGGATCCGGAAAAGGAGGCTTAAACAATTTGCCAATAGGGTCCTGCCCGGGCCACAATGCCTTAACGAGAGCACGATTTACGGCAACACCAATAAACTCATCTTCGCTGTCAATCTTCCGTGGAGACCGCCCCTGTATAAATGGAATTCCCATACTCATGAAATAGTCAGGTGAGATATAGCTTATTTCCGCGAGCGGCTGCAAACGATACTGTGAAGGATCAACGGACTTTTCGTTTTGGATGATTAGGCAACTGAAGCTACCCTCAAGAGGCATATTTGTTACAATCGCGGCATGGCTGACTCCGGACAAGGCACCGGTATGTTCGATTAACTGGTTCCAGAATTGTTCCCTGGATTCGGCATTATTATAGTGCTCACCGCGCAGAATGATATTTGATGTCAGAACATGCTCTGAAATAAGTTTTTTATTTATATTCATAACATTAAGATAGCTTTTTGAAAGCAGTATCGAACAATTCGCAATAGCAAGAACTAAAGCTATTTGCCCGACCACCAGGTATCGAAGGAATCGATATCTGATTCGTGAGCTGGCTTGTGATCGGCCGCCTTGTTTAATCATCTCAGTAACGTTGCTTTGCGCCGCCGTAAAAGCAGGCAGCAAACCAAACAACAAAGCTGTTAGTACAGCCAGACCAATCGAGAACATCAGGACTATTCCATCTATTTGCAGAGCAAGCCTTTGTGATTCAAGAACCGCTGCCTGCGGAATGAAATGCTTAACAAAAGCTAAACCAAATGCAGCCAGCAAAATACCTGAAACGCTGCCCAAAAGCGCCAACAGGAAACTTTCAGTAAATAAGAGTCTTAGCATATCCGAACGTTGTGCCCCAATAGCAAAACGCAAAGAGAATTCAGCCTGTCTTTTAGTACCTCTGGCCAGCAGCATGCTGGCAACGTTTGCACATGCAATAAGAAGTAACAGCACTACAGTTGCGAAAAGAAACCACATGCTGGACTTAGCGTTACGGGTTATCTCTTCGTGATGTGAACGCAGACAAAACGGTTTGGATTGGTTTGTGTCAGGATACTCTGCTTTGAGTTGTAAACCAATCATCTTGATTTCAGCTTCTGCTGCTTCGAAGCTCACTCCCTCCTTTAACCGTGCCATACATAATAACCATTGAGGTCCTCTATTTTGTGACCTCAACGCACGAGGCCGCCAGATTTCGTAGCTACGGCCTCCATGTCGAGATGTGTAGAATTCAAAATTCGCAGGCATAACACCTACAATCGTAGTCTCCTGTCTATTCAAGCGCACAGTCTTCCCAATAACCTCCCGGTCGCAGGCGAAAAGCCTTTTCCACAATCCATAACTGATAATAGCCACATGTGTCGAATCAGAATTATCCTCATCGGCCTTGTCGAAAAACCGCCCCAGTACAGGCTGCACCCCAAATACACGTAGCAACCCGGCTGTACTACGGACAGCATGTATAGATTCCGGTTTGTCACCTCCAAGGTCAACCCGCTCGAGAGTATAAGCCGCAATATCAGAAAATGATTTATTTCTCTCTCTAATATCAAGGAAGTCGGGCGCAGAGAGCGGCCCCTCGCCATTTTTGGAAACGTTTGACCAAACATGAACAATTCGGTCTGAACTAGGATATGGAAACGGATTGAAAACCCATGCCTTGAAAACACTAAAAAGTGTGGCGGTAGCCCCAATGCCAAGTCCGAGCGTCAGTACAGCTACGATGGTAAAACCGGGACTCTTCCAGAGTTGTCTGACACCGTATTTGATGTCGTTGATTAAAGTGCTCATTTATAATTCCTTTTGTATATTGTCTCCCGTCTTCTATTTTTTATCTCACTCATACCTCAGCGCCTCCATCGGATCTATTCGAGATGCGCGGCAGGCTGGTATCAAGCAGGCAACTACCGCAGTGAAAATCATCAGCAATGCACCGATTGCATAGGTAAGCGGATCACTGCTCTTGATTTCGAAAAGCTGGCTTTGCAGTACACGACCAACTGCCCATGCGCATACAAGACCAATAACCAAACCGGGCACAACAAGAACGAGCCCCCTTCCGACAACGCTGCAAATAATATCGAGACGATTGGCACCGAGTGCCATGCGGATACCAATCTCGCGAGTGCGGCGACTAATGTTGAAGGCAAGTACGCCGTAAAGGCCAACCAATGCGAGCACAAGTGCCGTTGTCGCAAAGCAAGCGAAAAGGTTCCGGTTGAAACGGCGCCCGACGGTCGAGTTGTCGATTCGCTCAGCAAGTACCCGGACATCACGGACAGGTTCGTCAGGCATTACCGATGAGACAGCGGTTCGCACAGAATTGACAATAGCATTGGGTTCGAGTTGCGTGCGGACCAACAGATGCATGTTAACGGGTACCGGCCATTGACGCAGTGACAGATAAAACTCGGTGGCTTCCCCGCGGTCGAGTCCTGTCTGTATGGTATTACCTACTACTCCAATAACATCTACCCAAGGAAGACCGAGGTCTGGAAAACCGAGACGAAATTGTTTGCCGATTGGATCTTCCCCGGGCCAGAAAGTATCGGCCATCTTCTTACTTATAACAGCGGAGAAGGTGACATCCTTAAAAATGGCGGCGAGGTTCTGCGGTGTCAATTCCATTCCCGGCGGAATAACGTAAGCCGGTTCTGTCCCATCAAAGACACGACCGTGTAGTAAGGGAATGCCCATAGCTCTAAAGTAATCCGGACTTACTGTATGACTGCTGGCCATAGGAAACTCGCCTGCCGCGGGTACGGGCAAATCCCTACGATAGAACGTCATGTTATTCGTGCTGAAAGTGAAAGGCATACCCGAAGCAACGGCCGCAGCCTCAACCTCAACCATGTTCTGGACGGGCTCGAGCACCTTCTCATAATGACGTGTGAAAATACCGGGATCGCGCTGGAATTGTTCTATCGGTGGTGACGTCACCTCAAGGGTCAGTACGCGGGTTGGTTCATATCCCGTCTCAACATTCAGCAGGCGGTTCAGACTGCGAATCATCAGGCCGGCCCCGATAAGCAGCACCAGCGCCAGCGACACCTGCCCGACAACGAGCAGGTCATTCAATCCGATGCGACAGAAAATTTTGCGTTTGTCGCGCGTAGTCTGCTTAAGCGATTCGACCGGTAGGACGTGCGAAAGTTGCCAGGCCGGAGCCAATCCAAAAACTACACCGGTAACCATAGTGATACCGACAATGAAAAGAAGTGTCCGTAGATCAAAGCCTCCCCCATCGATTACTTGCTGAACCTGAAAAGGCACCATACGGCTGGCAAATCCATAACCCCACAAGCCTACAATAGCACCAGCAGCACCACCAGCTGCTGCGAGCACGAGACTTTCTACGAGTAACTGCCGCAACAGATGCATTCGTGACGCGCCGAGTGAAGTGCGTATTGCCATCTCTCGTTCGCGAGCGAAAGAGCGTGCCAGTAGCATGTTTGCTACATTGGCACATGCGATAAGCAGTACAAGGCCGACCGCACCAAGCAGCAGAAAAAGCTGCGCACGCGCGCTACCTGCAAGTTGCTCACGTAGCGGAACAGTCGATATGCCAATGCCCTTGTTGGCCACGGGATGTTCTTCGGCCAGACGAATCGCGATCGCGTCCATCTGCGCCTTTGCGGCCTCTATGCTAATTCCAGGCTTAAGACGAGCGACTGCATATTCATTACTGCGGCTCTCCCGCATGTCGAGGAAGAATTCCTTGGCAAACGGTGCGATAGCCGTTATGAGGTCTGCCCGCTGGTGAAATCGGAAACTCGCAGGAAGAATACCGACAATAGTGATATTCCGCCCGTCAAACTCGAAAGAGCGGCCCACGATATCGGGATTACCACTGAAAAATCGCTGCCAGGCATCGTTCGTAATCCAAGCCACCCGTTCAGAACCTGGGATATCATCCTCCGGCTGCATGCCGCGCCCCTGAGCCGGTTGCACACATAGCACATTAAAGAAATCTGAGGAGACATTCAGCACCGACATTATCTCCATACCTTGCTCGGTATTCAGCTTACCTTCTGCGCCGTGAAATATCGCGAGCCCGCTAAAGACATCCTGTTGCTGCCAGTCGAGAAAGTTCGGATACGATATCGGGAATGTATTGCCTTGTGCATTCCTTTCGGAAAGGTAAACAAGCCTGTCAGACTCAACATAAGGCAGGTCATGCAGAAAAGTAGTATTGACAATATTGAAAATTGCAGTGTTTGCGCCGATGCCGAGGGCGAGCGTTAAAACTATGATAACAGTAAAACCGGGCTTCTTTCGTAATTGTCGCAGAGCATATTTAATATTATTGATTAAACTATTCATTTCTTCCCTTTATCCATTGTCAATCTCCGAACGGGAGGCTACGAAACCACACGGACCTCAAATACGCATCGCTTCGACCCACGTAACACCGACTCCTTGACCTCAGCCTCGACCTTCTTATCAAGGATGGTCTCATACGTATACTTCTGCCAGCCTACCGAGCAAGCGCAAACAATAGGTGGCGTGGCCTTATTGTTAATCATACGGCAATCGCAAGCCCGCTCACGGGTCGTAATGGTAATGACACTGTGGTCCTTGTCATAGTTGAACTGCTCGCCAGCCTTCTGATTCATGAACTGGAAGAAACCTTCAAAATTGCCTTTATATCGTTTGGCCCACCCCAAACTCGCGGCACAGTTCCTTCCCAACTGTTCCAGGATGGCCACGCGAGTCTTTTCATCCAAGTGAGATTCCAGCAGCTTCCAGAGCTTGGCCCACTGCTTCTGGGTATGACTCAGCCACCATTGGAGTCTCCAGGTGGGTTCGCCCTCGGTTGCCTCGGAATTGGAGGACTGTGTTGCACTACATCCAGAAGCAAACATGGAGGTTCCTGCACATGCACATAGACCCATGCCACAGGTTTGTTTTAAGAGCTCTCTACGATCCATAGAATTCTCCTTATCGTGTGAACGCTTTACTTTTCAACGGTTCAATGACAATATTTATAAGAAAACTGAATGATTCACTCGTCTTCTGTATTCTGTTTTCTGTCTCACTCATACCTCAGCGCTTCCATCGGATTAGTCTTTGCCGCTCGTCGAGCTGGAACATAACAGGCCAGGAGAGCTATTATTACCAATACACCAATCACAGTGAATAATGTAATCGGGTCTCTGCTGGATACACCAAATAGAAAACCGGTAAGTAATCGAGTCAAAACTAAGGCTCCTATCAATCCAAGGCTGACGCCCACCAGCACCAGCTTAATACCCTGGCGCAGAGTCATACGAATAATATTACCTTCGCTGGCTCCCAGGGCCACGCGGATGCCAATTTCATGAGTACGTTGAGACATGGAATAAGCCATCACACCGTAGATGCCCAAGGCGGAAAGTACCAAAGCCGTAATTGCGAATAAACCCAATACGGTTGTAATTAAACGCCGCATGAAGGATTGTTCCCCCACAATCGTCTGCAACGTGCGAATGTTGCCGGTTGTGACCTCTTGGTCAACAGCGGCAATTGCTTGTCCAATCCCACCTGCCAGACGCATGGGATCACCATCGCTGCGCACGACGAGTGTCATGCTGTCCCAGAAGGTCTGGACGGACTGATAGGCACTAAAATACAGGTATTCCCCCGCCTCCCTATCTACCCCGTCATATTTAATGTGCCCCACCACGCCAACCACTTCATACCAGGAATCGTTCGGATCAGGCCGCCCGTTGCGTTGTATACGTTTGCCAATAGGGCTTTCATTAGGCCACCATCTACGCGCCAGTTTTTCATCGATGATAGCCACCAGGGCCGCATCACGCTGATCGTGCTCTGTGAAAAAACGTCCCTCCAAAAGCGGAATCCCCATGGACTGGAAGAATGCTGGGGTGACATTACCAATATTGGCCCCACTGGCTTCACCGGGTCCTAGAATAGGGCTGCCTTCGACATAGTAAGTCTGGCCCCAATGCCCCAGAATATTCGAGGCCGCACCTACATACTCAACACCAGCAATAGGTTGAATCTGTTGAACGAGTTCTCGATAAAAGTCCTGTTTCTGCGGAGGGTATTGACCGATCCTCTTAGGCAAATCAAGATTCATAACCAGGGTCTTTTGAGAATCGAATCCGGGGTCGCTCCGTAGATAGTATACAAAGCTGCGAAGCAGCAAGCCAGCCCCGACTAACAAAATCAAGGCCAGCGCCATCTCGGAAATAACCAAGGCATTACGCAACCGATGGCTGCCCGGTCCTGCAGTAACACTTCGTGCCGTGTCCCAATAAGAACGGCTCAATACCACCCGGGATGACCGCAGTGCCGGCAATAAACCGAAAATCATAGCTGTACCCATTGTGGCTCCCAGTAGGAACAGAACCATAGGACCATCCATCAGGAGACGTTTGCCGTCAGGGTGGGACAGGTTATCCGGCAGTATAGTGCCAAGGATATCCAAACTCCAGAAGGCAAGTATGAGTCCTCCTATGCCCCCAAGTACAGCTAACAACATGCTCTCGCAGAACAATTGACGAAAGAGACGCCATCGACCTGCACCCAGGGCGCTGCGCACGGCGAATTCCTGGTTGCGTACGGCCGAACGGATTAAAACCAAATTGGCGATGTTCACACATACAATCAAGAGCACGCAGGCCACTGCGCCCATCAATAGTAACATCGTAGGCTTCACGTTGGCTACGAGACGGTGGTGGAATGATCCTACGAATATACCCTTATTCGTATTGAATCTTGGATTGGCCTGTTCTAATTGTCGGGCTACCCGATCCATCTCGGCCCGGGCCTGCTGTAAGGATACACCCGCTTTGAGCTTCCCTATACCTGTGGTTCCTCCATAGTTACCCCGCTCAGCAAACCACTCATTTCCAGCTATCACCGCCATTGGTGCCATGGGGGTCCATAGGTCAACAGGATCTCGACGGAAGGAGGGAAAGGCAAACGAAGCAGGTAACACACCGATGACCGTATAAGGAAGATCATTGAGTAAAATAGACTCACCAAGCACATCAGTACTGCCTCCAAAGCGCCGTTGCCAAAGTGCATGGCTTAGAATCACCGTCCTCTCCGCCTGCGGCTGGTCGTCCTCTGGCCTAAAGAGCCGGCCAGCAACAGGTTTGACATCAAGCATAGATAGCAGGTTGCCTGTGGCCTTTATACAACCGAGGCGTTCCTTTGAATCTTGATATGTAAGGGTATAATCATCAATGCCATAACAGGCCAATGCTTCAAAGCATTGGTTATGTTCGGCCCAGTCCAGATAGTCGGCATACGAAATGTTCGGCGGTCTGTCACCTGTCTTTCTGTCCTCCTCTCGCACTGTTACTATACGATCGGTATCCTGGTACGGCAAGGGACGAAGCAGATAGGCATTGAAGAAACTGAACATCGTAATATTAGCACCGATACCGAGTGCCAGGGTCAGTACGGCTACGATAGTAAAGCCGGGAGACTTGCGCAATTGTCGAATACCGCACTTGATGTCGTGCCATAAATTTACCATGCTCTAACTTACCCTTCCTAATAACTGCTCAGGGGTGATTTCCCCATCCATCCAGCCATCCGAGAGCTTAATAATACGTTTGCCGTATGAGGCATATTTCTCCGAGTGGGTTACTTGAATGATAGTAGTTCCTTCCCGATTCAATCTTTTAAATAGGTCCATAATTTCCTCACCTTGTGACGAATGCAGATTACCTGTTGGTTCGTCTGCAAGAATCAGCTTGGGGCTGGCCACTACAGCGCGGGCAATGGCTACGAGTTGTTGCTGACCGCCGGAAAGCTGACTTGGATAGAGATCCTTTTTGCCCACGATTCCAAAACGGTCCAGAGTATCGCAGACAATACTTGCACGTTCCGAACTCTTAACGTTGCGATAGGACAAGGGCGCATCCAGATTCTCATAAACCGTAAGGCTGTCCAGAAGGTTAAAGTTCTGGAACACAAATCCCACATACTGCCTGTTCAAAGCCATACGCTGTTTGGGTTTAAGCTCATGCACCGCATTGTCTTCGAGATAGTATTCACCCTCCCAGTCGTGGTCAAGCATACCGAGGATGTTTAATAATGTAGTTTTGCCTGCGGCGGACGGCCCCATGATAGTGACAAACTCTCCATCTTCGAAATCCAGAGTGATTTGCCGCAATACATAGGTAAATCCTGCTTTGGTTTTGTAACACTTTTCGATGTTTTTCAACTTAATCATATTTTCTTCCTATTATTCGTATCTTAATGTTTTTATTGGATCGATTTTCGCCGCCCGTCGTGCAGGCAGGTAACAGGCCAGCATAGCGACAACAAAGAGTATTAATGGAACAATTACAAATGTCACTGGATCCGTAGCACTGGTCTGATACAGCATGCCGGACAGGCAGTGCACGAGGGCGAAGGCCCCTGCCAGACCGATTGCCAGACCAATGAGCGTTAGAATCAGCCCATGTTTCGTAACAAGCTTTAGAATGTCACCAGCTTGTGCACCCAAAGCCATGCGGATACCGATTTCATTAATGCGTTCGTGAACGGCAAAGGCCATGACACTATAAAGACCCACTACGGCCATCAGCAAAGCTACTCCGGCCATAACGGCCAGCAGGACCATGCAAAATCGCTCTACAGACATGGAATTAGCAATAATATTTTCCATAGTAGCCGCTTTCAGAATAGGCTGACTGGAATCGATATCCCAGATCTGTTGATGTATTGCTTTAATCAAAGCGTTAGGATTGCCGGCTGTACGAACCATTAGGCTCATACCTCGTCGGCAACTCTGGGTAATAGGTTCGTACATAAAGGTTCGTACGCGATTACTATTCAGGCTGGTCTGTTTGACGTTACCGACGACTCCGATTACCTCTTTGTCTCGGCCGTTTATCTGAAGGAACTGTCCGATAGGGTCTGTGCCAGGGAAATACCTGCGTACTAATTCCTGATTCACTATAATAACGTGGGATTCGTTGCCGCGATCCTCGCGGGTAAACACTCGACCCTTGATCAGGGGTATTTTCATACATTTGAAATAATCGGGTGTAATTTGACGGTATTCCGCATTAGGTGATTGACCCACCGGGAAGGTTTTACCCTTGATACCAAAGTCGTTATCATTAGTACTGGACGTAATGGGATGCCTGCTGATGGCACTGGCACACTCCACGCCGGGCAAGGCACGGATACGGTCAACAACCTGTTCGTAAAAAGCTACTCGCTCACTAAGACTACGGTTCTTTTCGGTATCCGGCCGTTCCAGGGTGACGGCCAAAACTCTATCCGCCACAAATCCGGGATGGACGTGCTGTAACCGAAAAAAGCTCTTAATCAGTAAACCGGCTCCGGTCAGGAGAATCAGGGCTAAAGCCACTTGCGTACCGACCAGCATATTGAGTGCACGATGACGCGAACGCCCCTCCGACAGGGAACGCCCACCCTGTTTCAGCGTTTCGATTATTCGAGAACGACAACCGTGCCAGGCCGGAACCATACCAAACAACACACCACTAACTAAAGACACCAGCACAGTAAATCCCAGGACCATTGGATTAAGACTTATCTCATCGAATCCGGGAATACTACCACCGGTATCGGGTGACACCGCCGGAGCAATGAGCTTTAAGCCGCTCAATCCCCAAAAACCAAGCAGCAACCCGAAGGCGCCACCGAGCAAAGCTAAAAGCAGGCTTTCTGTCAGCATTTGTCTAAAAATTCGCCAGCGTCCGGCACCCAGAGCGCTGCGAACTGCGATTTCCTTCGTACGTGTTCCCGCTCTGGCTAAGAGTAAATTCGATACATTAACACAGGCGATCAATAAGAGAAATCCAACAGCTCCATACAATACCAAAAACGCTGTCCGAATACTCCCAATCAGTTCGGTATGAAGAGAACTCAAGTAAACCCTTTTGTCCTTATTGGTACGGGGATGTTGTTTCTCAATCTGCGCGCATACGACATTCATTTGGGCCTGGGCTTCTTGGATAGATACGTCCGATTTCAAACGGCCAATCACATCCAGATAATGACTGCCGCGGTGTCTGCGAAGTTCATCGATTGGCATTGGGACATAGAGTTGAATCATTTCCTCAATGAATCCCATCATTGGGGCCGCTACGCCGATAACGGTGCAGGGGACACTATCGAGATTGATATTTTTACCGACAATATCAGGGTCCGCACCGAAACGGTCGTGCCATAACCGGTCACTCAGCACTACAACGTGTCGCTTGTCGCTCTCGGATTCGTCACTCCGAAACTTACGACCCAGCGCGACGCGTGTGCCAAACACATCAAAGAAATTTGTACTGACTCTTGCCCCTGTCAAAGCCGCGGGTTCTCCCTGGCCTGTTAAATTCAAGCGATACCCGATATCAAGAGAAGCTAATCCCTCAAACACCGTATTCTGCTCGACCCAGTCCAGATAATCCGGACCGGAACAGGACCCTCCCGGGCCACGACCTATAAAGGACTTTTGCACAAACACTAAGTTTTCCGAGTCTTCAAATGGCAAAGGACTAAACAAAACCCCCTGGATTAAGCTAAACAGAGCCGTATTGGCGCCTATACCCAAACCCAGAATCAAAACCGCCACAACCGTAAAACCGGGCTTCTTCCAGAGTTGTCTGATACCGTATTTTATGTCATTAATTAGAGTACTCATTTCTTCCCTTTATTCATCATTCGTATCTTAACGCTTCCATTGGGTCAACTTTCGCTGCTCTCCGGGCCGGTATATGGCAGCCTAAAAGAGCTGTAACTATTAACGTCAACGTGATTCCTACGAAAATAACAGGATCCGTAACGCTCATATCATAAAGCACACTTGATAAAACCCTTGCCAAGGCTAATGCAGCCACTAAGCCGACAACCGAACCTATAGCGGTAAGCTTTAATCCTTTTTTCATCACTAACCAATGCACATCCCTACTCTGCGCCCCTATGGCCATACGAATGCCATATTCATGGTGACGTTGATTTGTGGAATAGGCTGAAAGACCGTAAATTCCAATTACGGCAAGGAGCAGAGCGCCTAATGCTATCACGCACATTAATAAAGACCCGACATACTGCAGGGCCATGGATTCGTATAATACTTCATTCATAGTGTGAATCTTGGCAATAGGCAAATCTCCATCAACCTCCCAGATCTTTTGTTGAACCGGACCGACTAATGCCATCGGATCACCTATTGTCCTGACCATAATCGTAAAAGAGTTATTACAGGCCTGGGTTATTGGTTCATACATTTTTGGGGGATGTTCTACTAAGTTCAAACTCATACCGCGTGACTTGACATTACCGACGACACCTACAATCTCCAGATTTCTTCCGCGGAAGAGTATGTGTTTATGTAGAGGCTCTTCATCAGGGAAATAACGAGACACAAAGGCCTCATTCACCACCATAACCGGATTAGTATTGTCATCTTTTTCCTGTAGAAATCTTCCCGACCTCAATTTCATTTTCATCGTGGAAAAGTAATTCCAACTGACCTGCCTGTACTCGGCCGCCTGATGTCGCCCTGTCGGCAAAGGGGCTCGTCCTTCAATCCGGAAACCCTGATTAGATTTCCAGGTACTCAATGGACGAAGATTAATAGAATCAACCGATATAACATCTGAAAGGGATGCTATACGTCGTTTGGCCTGTCTGAAGAACGCCAAACGTTGATAGTGTGTCCTATATTTATCCTGCCCCGGAAGTTCCAATTCTACAGCCAAAATCCGTTTACTGTCAAAACCAGGCTCAACATGCTGAAACCGATAAAAACTTTTTGCGAGTAAACCGGCACCAACGAGTAAAACAAGAGCAAGTGCTATTTCCGTACCCACAAAGATACTTAGCAAACCGTGTCTGCGTGAACCACCAAGAGCAGTCTGAGTCCCCTGCCTGAGAACCTCTGTCAACGTTGGTCGTGACGCATGCCAGGCCGGAATAATGCCAAAGAGGAATCCTGTTACTAACGAAATTATACATGCAAAACCAAGTACGCGAGGATGGAACTGCACCTGGTCGAAAAGAGGGATACCGCCGAAAAGTTCGTTGGGCAACATTTGCTGCAGATACGTTACAGCCCAATAACCCATTAGCAACCCTGCAGCGCCACCGAGCACAGACAAAACCAGACTTTCGATGAGTATCTGCCTAATTACACGGAACCGGCTGGCCCCCAATGCACGGCGCACAGCTATTTCAGGCCTTCGTGTTTCTGAGCGTGCCAACAGAATACTGGCCACATTCACACCTGCGACTAAAAGAAACAGTCCCACAGCAGAGAATAAAATCCAAAGCATTACTCCGGCTTCCCTTATCAATATCTTCTGTAGAGGCATGAGTTCAACGCGAGAGTTCGCATTAGAATTAGGATACTTCTGTTCCAGTCGGCTGACAATAGTATCCATTTCCGCCTGGGCCTGTTGCAGGGTTATTCCGGATTTGAGCCTTCCCACTGCCAGGTAGGAGTGCGAATCCCGACTTTGATTTAATTCCTGTTTGATTAGGGGGACTAAGATTTGAGCCATCTGCCCTATTATTCCCTGTTTTCCTGGAGCAACTCCAACCACAGTGTACGGTTCCCCATCCAAAGTGATATGTTTACCGATTACCTGTGGATTGGCACCGAATTTTTGTTGCCACAAATCATGGTTTAAAATAACAACTTGATGATTGCCTTCGATAGATTCTTCGGGTAGGAAACCGCGGCCCAGAATTGGTTCGATACCCATAGTTTGGTAATAATTTGTCGTAACGTTCCAGGTCTTCAAAGCCATCGGACGATCGATACCTGTCAGGTTTCTGTCAGAAAAAGTGAAAGCGGATAAATTTTTGAAAACGTGATTCTGGTTTTCCCAGTCAAGGAAGTCGGGCCCTGAGAGTGTATCCAGCATACCATCCTGGTAATAGCCGATAAATATCAGCTTATCCGATTCAGGAAAGGGCAACGGACGTAGTAAAATACCATCAACTACGGTAAAGACTGCAATATTAATCCCAATGCTGAATGCCAGCGTCAATATCACTACCATCGCCAATCCCGGATTTCTTAATAGCGCCCGAAAGCCGTATCGAATATCATGCCATAAAGTACTCATCTACAATTCCTTCCCTACACTGTCTTCTGTATTCTATCTCACTCATACCTCAGCGCCTCCATCGGGTCGATTCTTGCCACCCGGCGGGCTGGTATCCATGCGGCTAAAATTGAAACTATTATCAATACAAACATAGCCGCGACTATAGTTCCGAAGTCGTATGGTTCAATCCCGAATAGATAGTTGCGAATTAATCTGACAGCAGCAAAAACCATCAGTAGTCCTATAGAGATGCCAGCGGTTGCCATTAGCAACGCACTACGGAGAACAGGCCAGGCCAGATTCCAAGCGGTTGCACCTAAAGCCATGCGGATACCCATTTCACCGGTGCGTTGAGCGGTCCGGTATGCCATGAGCCCGAAAAGGCCAATACACGAGAGCAATATGGCCAGCAATGCCAACCCTGAAGCGATTACGGTAAAGCAGCGTTCCTGTGCAATAGATTCATCGAGCTGGATAGCCTGAGTCTTAATGTCGGCCATCGGAATATTGGGATTGATGTCGGTTATAATTTGGCGGATGGCGGGAACCATAGCCATAGGATTTGATGTAGTCCGCACTTCGTAAAAAATCTTGCCCGGATATCCGGATTGCTGTTGGTAGGAATAAAATACAGTCGGTTCCGGAGCCTGTTTTAATCTGACGTAAGTTATATCCTCGAAGACACCTACAATATTATACTCTCGCCGATTGATAGTAAGAGTTTGGCCGATAGGGTTCTGTTCCGGAAATGCTGTACGCGCCAGCGTCTCGTTGACCAGAATAACCGGTCGCCCGGCTTCATTATCCGTGATAGAAAAATCACGACCCAGCAACAGCGAAATATCCATCGTCGATAAGAACGAGTCGCTGACAGACAATCCCAGAATTGGCATTTTGTCCTCTGCGGGTCGCCCGGGAATTTGCGCCTTACTATTATTCATCCAGCCAGTCAGCAATAGCAGATTGGAATGGGCCACACCCCGAACACTTGGCAGTGTTTCAATGGCCGAACGCACCTGTTCGTAGAAATCTGCCAGTTGTTGGTTTTTAATATCAGCCTTGCGACCATCCAGGCTAAATACTAAAAGATTCTTGGTCTGGAAACCGGTGTTCACTCTGTATAGATTTACTAATGTTCGTACAAAAAGTCCTGCCCCTACTAACAACAGCAAGGCCAGGGCAATTTGCAAAGAAACCATCCATTTACCCAATCGCATACGTGACAATACGCATGAGGAACGTTCCTTTAGCGAGACCATGGGATTGATACGACTCCAGCGCCAGGCTGGTAGCAAACCGAACAACAATACTGATCCCACGCAAATCACTAAAGTAAAACCAAGCACAGTAACATCCAGGCTTAAATCAACTCCTTCATTCGACGACCAGAACATATTGAAGAGAACTTGCTTTGCCCATGAAGCGAATAACAACCCGCCAGCTGCACCGGCCAAAGCAATGAGTAAGCTTTCGGTCAATCCCTGACGCACCAAGCGCCATCGTCC
>JASFVS010000092.1:0-9399 GCA_050049715.1 Phycisphaerales bacterium | reverse complement strand
ATTATCACGCTTTTTACGGGGCCTTTACTCCTGCTTGTCCTGCTAATAGTAGATACGTTTAAAAAATCTTTCAAAGGCAATTACAGCATCGTAGATACGATAAAACAACAGGTTAAGGACGTTGTTGAAAATATTCGGTCTCGAAGCCAGAGAATCAGCGAAGAAGATACCGTAATAAGGCTGCTTGATTCATCCGGTAAAAGTATCGATGAGATATACGGTCACAGTGACAATAAAAAACTGGACAGCCGTGTTCTCGACTTAACCGAACAAATCGTCGCCGATGCTCTTGAACGGCGTGCCAGCGACATTCTAATTGATCCTTCAGATGAGTCAACTTACACAATCAGACTGCGGATAGATGGTGTGCTCAGAATAGTTAAAGAACTTAAAACTGAAACCAGTAAAGCAGTTGTGAACAGTATCAAAGCTGTTGCAAGCATGGATATATCCGAAAAACGCAGGCCGCAGGACGGTGCATTCATAGCAAAAAAATGCGGAAAAACCGCTTCCTTTCGAGTCGCAAGTGCCGGTGTTTTCAACGGTGAGAAGCTTTCGATAAGGGTATTGAACCAGGATGCAAGCACCTTTACCATAGCCGATATAGGACTCAATAAAAAGCAATATTCAATTATTCAGGACGCTATTACCAAACCTTCCGGTATGATATTGGTATGCGGCCCCACCGGCAGCGGAAAAACTACAACTCTGTACGCAATGCTCAATGAAATAGACCGATTTACACGCAATGTCATAACAGTCGAAGACCCAATTGAAGCGGTTCTTCCAACGGCCAGCCAAATTGAAATTAATCCGAAGGCCGATATCACTTTCGCAAAAACATTGCGCAGCATCCTGAGACAGGACCCTGACGTAATATGTGTGGGTGAAATAAGAGACGAGGAGACGGCGGAGATTGCACTGAGAGCATCGCAAACCGGCCACCTCGTCCTGGCAACAATACACTGTGACAGCAATGCAACAGCATTGGTCAGATTAATGGATTTAGGAATATCACCTCTTCTGCTATCATCGGGACTGAGTCTTCTGTCTTCCCAGAGATTACTTCGCCGGCTTTGCGAACACTGCAAAAGACCGGCCCAGCTAAGCCAGGATTTAATCCAAAAATTCCAAAGCAAAGGTATAGACTATGAAAATATCTTCGAAGCCAAAGGTTGTAAGAATTGTGAGGGAACCGGCTATTTCGGAAGAACGGCCATCTGCGACCTTATGGCCATAACAGAACAATTGAAGTCTGACATCGCTAACAATGAAACATCTATTGCTGGATTGAGAACGGATGATGACAAGAAGAATAAATCAAAACTCAGAAAAGAAGGCTTAAAAAAGGTTACATCCGGAATAACAAGCCTCGAAGAACTAAAAAGAGTGGTAGGATAAAGCTTATGGTGTTTTGGGCAGGCATATTAGCAGGGGGATTTTTTATCTGGATCGCCGTTAAAATAGGCTTTTACGAAATATTCGCCATTCTCTTTAATATTGTAATTTCAATCTATGTTGCCATATTCCTGACACCAATAATTTTAGAGATTATACCTACGGCCGGTGAAACACAGTATTGCAACGCTCTGACTCTTGTAGTAACAGCGGCAGGAACTTTTCTAATCCTGTTCGGATTAACATACGTCCTTCTTACAAGCCAATATAAAGTGTCGTTTCCAAAAATATTCGACATTCTCTTTTCAGGTGTGCTGGGATTCCTCACAGGCTTTCTTATCCTGAGCTTTATAACCTTTATCGTGACAGTTACTCCAATTTCTCAAAACCGTTTCGTAAAACAGATTGGTCTCGACAGAAAATCTCAGCAGGCCAATATATCATATATCTGCTGGTGGTGTGATAAGGTTAACCGGTTTGTATCCTCGCCTGAATCGAAGATAACTACTGAAGAAGCTATGGATAAATTAATCGACAGCATGCAAACAAAAGAACACGATAAAACAGGTGAAGAAACCGGAACAGATACATCCGCTGAACCCCATGAACCAATAACAAGTCACCGCAGGTCTGATTCACGATAAAATATCGAACACGCTCTCCCCTCAACTATTTCTCACACAATGGTCTTCAATTAAGACTACGAAAGCGAGCAAGTCCCATCGGGGCAGGCACCCGTCGGATATGGGCCGCTCGGGCAGGATTCGCAGGTCTGGCCTGATGATTTACCCCGGCCAACAGCAAATCCACTCAGCAGTTTCTGTAAGTTTGAACTGCCGCATTTTTCGCAGTTATGTTTTTTCGGAGTACTCGATTTTTCGAGAAACTCCATAGTGTGACCACATTTATTACATTTGTACTCAAATATTGGCATTTCTTAATCTCGTATTAAAAATCGCTATCAGTTTACTCACCAGTCAATAATTTTATAAGTTCCTTTTGTTGAACGAAATCAGGAACGATAATATGCGCGTTTACAACGGTCAAGCCAGAAAGGAAGCAATTCTGTCACCAAGTGCTTTTCACATTCTTCAAGACAGGCCGAGACCTGATTTTCATCAACAGTTATCACGAAATCCCTTCAATCAGTTGGGCATCTATGAACAAATCGGCTCAGTGATATAGTTGCAGTATATTAACAAAAATGCCCGCTGACAACAACGGGCATTGAATGCAAAATTAGAAATGACAAATCTCTCCGGCAAAGTACAACTTCACCAGAGAAGAATTTAAAATTTTAACTTTTTGCCTGGTCGAGGATAAGGTCTTTAACCTTCCGGCTGGGGAGATTGAGTGCGCCGTACGCGGCAGCGGCCGCGCTGCGCAGGTCATCATCCATATCTTCCGAACTTATAAGAGTATAAATTCCGTCTATCATTGACTCAGTCAGCATATTAGCGTTAATCTTCGCCGATGTAGCAAGCGAGTTAAAGGCTGTGATTCGAATATCAAGGCCGTTGTTCGTATCAAGAGCCATCGAAGCGATTGCCTGTTGCGCGCCGGGGCTGTTTAGATGAGCCAAAATCTGGCCAGCCAATTCCTGAATTCGTGTATCATCCACCGCGCTAACAAGAGCATTCTGAGCAATGGACAAATCGATGACAGGATTCCTCGTCCGTGCCAGCTCAAGCATAGCTTCGGCCGCACGAACTGTGTATTCATCAGCTATTTGCTCATTCCACTGTCCGGCCATTCCCGCCCAGTTAGTACCTTCCTGCTGGTTTTGCCCAAGAGCTTCCGCTAAATTCATAATGACCAGCTTACTTTCGGCAAACGGTGTCTTAGGTCCTGCCATAGCAATTGCGATTGCGGCACTGTATCTTACCCTTATGTTATTGAAAGTCAGGGCCTGAAGCAGTGGCTGGGCGGGACCAATCCTGTAAAGCAGTGACTTTTCACCAGCTGTTCTGCTCAACGCCTCAATAGCACCAAGTGCAACGCTGGCATTCCTGTCTTTAACCGCACGGGCAAGAGCCTGATGGAGATATTCTACGCCCGCAGTGGAAGCGTAAACAAGCGCACCATCATGACCCTCTCCAAAATATCCCGGCATCATTTCAACGCCTGCCGATTCTGCCTTAAAAAAGGCCGCCAGCCATAGGCCGATAGCCGGGCCAAATCCTTCGTCTGCCTTAAGTGCCCATTCACAGCTTCGCATCGCCATAAGCTCGTTAAAATATCTTTTGTCCACCGCCTCCGGAATCAATCGCTGCCGTTCAGAATCCCAGAACCACACATTGGCAATATCAGCATCCCCTGCCGGTGCTAATGACTGTGCATGGTAATAATACTTTTCACCAAGGTCGAAGAACAGCTGGGCGGCCGAAAGTTGTAAAGTACCAGGGTCAATTTGGCTAAGGCTATTCTTGGCCAATTCACGAAGCTCCGGTGAAGTATCTTTCTCGACGATATATTTCAAATAAGCTTGTGACTGGGGATAACCAATCTCACCCAAAGCAATTATTATCTGCGCCTTAACCGCCACATTATCAGTTTGCAGGGCCGCTACAAGAGGTCTTATCGCATCTCTGCCAATTTTCGGAAGGGCCCTGACAATAAATGGAAATTCGTCTCTGCGGGACTCATTTGCTATCGCATTAAGCATATGCGGTATCGCATATTCACCGGCGTCACGAAGCCGTTTCACACCCGTCATCCAACCACGGTTCGTACTGCTTAGTCTTTTTATCTCCTCGTAAATTACCTTCGGGTCGGCCCGGTTGATAAAGCTGCCCCGCTCGATAATATCAAGAATATTGCGACTCAGCTCGGCCAGCTCAGGGTCAGGTGCAATTTCATTTACCCTTAATAAAAATTCATAATTACCAGGATTTGCTTTACTTAGTTCAAGTAATTTTACAGGGTCGGGATTACTGTCAATAACCGCACGTGCATATCCCTTGGCTAAATCGAATCGGCCTATTTTCGTATAATGAAGGAAATCGTTAAAGTTATCATCTAAAGTCTGAGCAAAGCTGGCGCTTGCTGTCAAAAGTGCTGCTACTAACATAACTACAGCAGTTTTCCCGTTGAACATCGAAATTTCTCCCAAAAAACTCTTTGCTTTTCTATCAATAAGCCGGACCTACAGCCATAAACAGTTACAGATAAAGAACCTGGTTTGCCGGCCCTTACCTCCAAAATACCCCTCTTGGGGGGATTACTGTCACTAAAACATAGACAAAAACCTGCCTTGATTATAATATAGTACAAGTATTTATCTATTTTGTCAATAAAAAACCGGCTCGGTGGACGGAATAAGCATCGATGAGGCATTTTATAATCGAATTCCAGATTAGTTTCTGATGCAATATCGGACATACAGTTGATTCTATCTATTTTAAAGCTATTCAGAAACAGGGTAGATAATAATACTGAATACACATAATGCAGGGGGCATGATTATGCGTAAGCTTAAAGGATTCACGTTAATAGAACTCCTGGTAGTAATTGCTATTATTTCGGTTCTCATGGCCATCCTTCTACCGTCTCTAAACAGAATGAAAGAGCAAGGCAAACGTGCGGCATGTCAGAATAACGTCAGGCAGCTGGCTCTCACCTGGAATATGTACGCCGACGAAAATGACCATAATATTGTAAATGCCGAAACAAATGAAGAGCTCTATAAATATAAAGAGGATGGGATTCCCTGGGTGATATGGGCAGAAGAAGGTTCTACAGAAGAAGAAAAAATCGAGGGGCTTCACGCAGGAATTTTATATCCATATTGCGCTGCCGATAAGCTCTTCAAGTGCCCCACAGGTGAACGTGAAGAGGTGGTAACATACGCTATAGTTGACTACCTGAACGGTCATGATGAGATTAGTGGAGCCACACTTGCTCCATTGAAAAGAAGAACACAAATTCGCAATACCTCCAGGCAGATTGTTTTTCTCGATGAAGGCCGGCTGAGTCCCTCAAGCTGGACTATCTACTATTACCATGAAAGATGGTGGGACCAGATTACGGCCAGACACGGCGACGGCACAAACTTATCTTTCGCAGACGGCCATAGCGAATACTGGAAATGGAAAGACCCACGCACGGTAGATATTGCAAAAATGAAGTATGACTACTGGCAGGGAACCGGCCGCAACGGCGCAGATTCTTACACTCCGGGCAATCAGGATTTACACAAGGTTCAAAGAGGCGCCTGGGGGAAATTAGGCTATGAACCTTCACTTTGGTAGTGCCTTTTTTATCTGTCAATACCTGAAAAAATAATTCCATTCTTAAAAATATCTTGATTCGCCACTTTTTAATTTGTATTTCAGAATAATTCCTGTTATAATACCGGACGCAAAGCCGATTCTGCTCAAAAGCAGCCCAACGGCAATGATTTAACGAGGAAAAGCATAATGAAAACATCAATTGGTGCGCCTAACTTGCCAAGTGTATTTTATATTATTTTAGAAAATTTAGGTGAAAGTCTGTAACAAAACATAAACGACAAGGACAAGTTTAATAGGAATGGCAGTTTAAGGAATTTTTTTCGTTATATTCTCTAAATAATCCAAAAGGTGAATTTGGGCAAATATTCATTAATGGAGTAGAGGAAAAAGTAACTTAACAAGGAAAAGTACAATGAAAACATCAATCTTTATCTCATTTTTGTCGGTATTAGTTATTATTAACCTAACAGCAACAATCGTTTTCGGTGATAAGGTCTCTGAAGCTCAACCTGCCTGGAGAACGCTCGGTGGTAATTTCCAGCGAACCGGTTTAAGTGAAATCTCCGGGCCAGAGCTTGGCTGTGTCAAATGGAAATTCGAAACAGATGGCGCAGTAACATCAAGTATCACAATCGGCTCCGAAAACAGAATTCATATCGCCTGTGAAGATGGAAAACTATATACACTCAATGAAGACGGCAGTTTACTTTGGAGTTATGATGCAAATTCGCCGCTACTGAGTTCGCCGACAATAGGACCCGATGGTTCCGTGTATGTCGGAAGCCAGAATGGCAAACTTTACGCAATTGATATCAACGGTAATCTACAATGGATGCATGATACCGATGGCTTTATCTATTCCTCCCCAGCCGTATCAGAAGATGGCCGCGTATATGTTGGCTCACAGGATGGCGTACTATATGCGCTCGATTCTGATGGCAGCAAGCTGTGGACTTTCGCAACAAATGGAATCGCCGACCTTTCCGGCTCAATACTTGCCTCACCGTCAATCGGCATCGATGGTTCAATTTATATCGGTGGATTGTACGACCCTAATCTTTACGCTATCGACCCAAATACAGGCGTTTTGAAATGGACATGCAATTTCGAATCTAAAGGCTGGCCGTTCGCTTCACCGGTCGTTGCAGAAGACGGCACAATATATCAAACTTTGATTCACGACCCAAATCTATACACAATCGACCATAATAATGGTGATATTATCTGGTCGGTAAATTTGGCAGACCCGTACAGCGGTTTCTTCGACTCCAACTACAGCGAAAATTACGGCAATGCATCCGGCTGGTCCGAACCGGCTTTAGGACCGGATGGTACTATTTATGTCAGCTTCGACGACCCATATCTAAGGGCGGTTGACCCCGACGGACATATAAAATGGATGACGCGTCTCGGAGACATCGGCGGCTTTACTTTAACTGTCGGCGGTAATGGTCTTATCTACGCCGCCAGTGATGATAGCTTCCTTTACGTAGTAAAACCAGATGGCCAGGAAGTCTCTCGTTTCCAAAGCGACAACTGGCTCAGCTACCCTGTCATTACTGCAGATGACACTATAATAGTGGCAGATTCAAGAGATAATTCTCTGCTGATTGAATATACAAAAAATACGGTATTCGCGCTCAGTCCGGAATGCAACGAAGGACAGGTGCCCGACCTGGTTTGGGTCGGCGATTTAAACTCGGATGGTAATGTAAACTTCAGCGACTTCGCTATGCTAACAGAGCAATGGCTGAATAAGGAATAATGCTATGAGAGCAAAATTGACTCTTACGAAAAAAGACCTTTCTATTATTCTTGCCTGTGTTGCCTTTCTACTGATGAACATCGGTGCTATCGGCAGCGGCAGCCGCAAACGAGCCAAAGAACTCATCTGTCTTTCGAACCTGCGCCAGTGGGGACATATCTTTTCGATGTATGTAGAAGATAACGACGGCAAATTCCCCAGCGGTGTAAATCGAGAAGGCTTTTGGTGGATAGTTCAGCTTGAAGAACAATACCAAAGCTACAAGCAAAACCCGATGTGGTTTTGCCCAAAGACTAAAAAGCCAATAATAGATGAGAATGGCGTTACAACACCGTCAATAAATATCTTCAACGCCTGGGGCATTTATAGCCGCCATAGCTACTTCAGAATTTGTACGGATGGTATCTCCGGCAGCTATGGCTTAAACGGCTACGTCCTGAGTACTGAACCGGGAACAACCTTCGAAGGAAATCGAAGAACCGATGACAATTGGAGAACTCCAAATGTAAAAGACGCTGACAAAGTTCCACTGTTTATGGAGGCTCTGCGTTTTGACCTCTGGCCACTTATGACGGACGCCCCTGCCTACAATGAATTCGTAGGCTGGTCAGGCAGTAACCATATGGCCCGATGCTGCATCAACCGCCACAATGGAGCAATAAACAGTCTCTTTTTAGACTTCTCGGCCAGAAAGGTCGGGCTTAAAGAATTATGGACGCTCAAATGGCATCGAACCTTCGATACAACAGGCCCATGGACAATTGCCAGCGGTGTGCAGCCAACCGATTGGCCGTCATGGATGAGAAATTTCAAGGAGTTCTAAAAATATGAGAAGATATACAAAAAAAGACATTTTCGTTCTTTTAGGCTGCGTGGCTTTTCTGTTGATGAATCTCAGCAGCATAGGCAACAGAGGACGGGAACGGGCCAAGATAATTGTCTGTCAAACAAATTTGAAGCAATTTGGACATGCACAGAATATGTATTTAGACGACAACGACGATCGCTATCCTCATGCATGGATATCCCTTGTTAAAACGGAGACTCCCGTGGCCGGATACGAGCGTTACTGCCGATGGCATGACCCGAGATACCCCGCCGACGGCCCACTCCGGCCCTACCTGACGATAGAAAAGGTCATTCTGTGTCCCACTTTTAATTCCCTCGCCACGTCTCAAGGCAACAGACATCCCGCACATGATCCTTCTATACCCATAGTTCCGTACTATAGCCACACCATGAACGCATACCTGGGCTCAAAGCGTGGTGACCCATATGGCTCCGCACAAAGTTCAAACAGACTCGGCGGGGTGTATAAACGCTCCGAGATAACAAGAAGCAAATCGGAGGTGTTCTTCTTCGCAGAGGAAAATATGTGGATGAGGCCGGGTAACACCAACGTACTCAACGACAATGCCCTGTGTCCCGATGGACGGGACTGGTTCGGAACCTTTCATAAAACCTCTATAGACCTGAATGCAGGCACAGCTAACGCCGTATTTGTGGATGGGCATGTAGAAGAAGTGCTGTCGGCGCTGGGACCAGGCGGGCAAGACAGAGGAATGGAATTCGGTCAATTCGAGAAATACGGCTGGCCGAACAAAGAGCAATATCGATAATATAGCATCTCTCCACCGGAGTTTTATGGACGCATTGGAATCGCTTCTTTATTATATCAGCTAAAAGCCTTCCTTAGCATAGCAAGGCTTTTGGGAATAGCCGTTCTGTAATCTTCGTTTCCCTCGAATTCGAGTGATACATAGCCTTTGAAGTTATGTTTGCGCATAATTCGGGCGATACGGTCATAATCCAAATCGAGCGTGTACCAGATACCGCCGCCATAGTAAGTCTTGACCTGCATGAAAACGGCCTCCGATGCACATTGGTCGAGCTTGTCATAAGGGTCTTCGAGAAAATTGCCCGTATCGAGCAAAACCTGCAGCCAGGGTGACTTGATAGCGTTCACGATTCTCATAAGACCTTCAGGCGTTCGGGACAGACCCC
>JASFVS010000091.1:0-9403 GCA_050049715.1 Phycisphaerales bacterium | reverse complement strand
ATAGCTTCTTTTCAAAATTACGGTAGCTTTCATACATCATGGTTCGATACTCTTTAATATTGAACTGAATATTTAATTCTTCCTTTATAGCAACAATAATTGAGGCTGCTAATTCCTCTGCCAGCGTACACTTATTTAAGCACTTTACTTCGAGTTCATAAGTAAGCTTGTTAATCTCATTTAGTGTTTCTAAATTTGAATTCAGTAAATCTGAAACACTCTTTTGTGCGAAATTGTAATTATCTTGGATAATAGCCCATTTCCTGTCATCACGAATACCGATTTTATTGTATTCTTCCATTTCTTGAAGGTACTTATTGATTCTTTGTTGAGTTTCATTAATAAAACGAGCCCTGCTTTCGTGTAGACCCTGTAGAAAAATCATTTTTTCTCTTGATGGGTTAAATTCTATAACGGTCTCGTTAATATAATCATTAAACTTGTTCACGGCCTTGATTGTATCGAACGTACCAACTATAGAAACTTTATGCAAAGCCTCAATCCAACCTTCGGGTCTCGGTTTATCTATACAGTAGAAATTCGCGAGAAAATCAAGTTGTTGTCCGAGTTTTTCAGCAGCAGATATGTAAATATCACGAAGATTAGATAAACGTCTTTGTTTTGAATCGTGCCTTAGTTGAAAATACACAGGAAACCAAGATAAAAAAGTCCCAATAATTACGCCTAATAATCCAATTATAGCAATTATTACAGGCCAAACGAACTCTGGTACTTCTTTTATAAATTCAATTGTAGAATTTGGATCTTGACTCATCAGTAGCTTCGTTTCTTTTTGATTTGCTGCGATAAATTGCCTTGTAACTGTGGTTCTTGATCCTGTGCTTCGAAACTATCAGAGCAATCATCGGCATCGTTCCTTTCCTGGTCTTTTTGGCAGACTCCATCCATTATCGTTTCTCTGTTGGGGTCACCGCAATGTAAAGGATAGATAGTCGGCTCGAATGATTTACATTTTCTGCATTCTTTTTCCACAATCATAGTCCGATAAGCTGGCCGGATGGGTCACGCAGCGCTAACGGCCTTCCTAAGATTTCATAATGCAGAATCGCCCTTCTCAATTCTTCAGGATTGGCGTAATCTGATAAAACATCAGAAAGATATTTGGATTCGGCAGCTTCGGAGACAACACCAATTCTTTCACCCCTGCCTGGAAGGCCTTGAATGCTTGCCCCAAGCTCCGGAAGTTTTTCAAAAGAAGAGCGACGCTTCGGAACTGGCATCGTCGATTTAGACTTGGACGGCTGTGCTGATTTAGTTTGAGTTACCTGTTTGGCTTCGGCAGCGTATTTACGTACAGCTACCTGAGTTTTAGGTGCAGGTTTAACGGCTGGTTTTTGCTTTTGACCTTGTTGCGCCTCTTTAACTGCATTTTGAATCTCGCTTACAATTTGCTCTATCAGACCTTTTTTGGCAGGTTTCTGCGCAGGCTCTTGGGGAGATAGTTTTTGGGCCTCTTCCTTTTCTTTTTTCTTCTTGGATTTGAGAATGGCGCCGAGTCCATAAACAACTGCAAAAAACACAAGGATCAGTATGTCCATCCAGCCCTCTATGCCGTCGCCGCGAGCGCCTAAAATAATTTGTGCGAAAATATTATTCATATTTGATTTTTAATCTGTCATTCCCGTGAAAGCGGGAATCCAGATTTTGTCACCTATGTTTTATGCTCCATTATTTAGTGGAAACGGCACAAGAATCAGGATTATTCTTTCTTTTTGGGCTTTGCAATGGAATCACGCATCGACGTATCGGCCATAATGTTTTTCATCCTGTAATAATCCATAACGCCGAGATTGCCCTTCTGGAAGGCCTCAGCCATCGCTAATGGTATCTTAGACTCATTTTCCACCACAAGTGCCCTCATTTCTTGCTCACGCGCCACTGCCATCGCCCGGCGTTTTTCCGCCTCGGCCTTTGCCCTTCGCATGTCCGCCTCCGCTTGGGCCGCTTGGAGTTGGGCCCCGACGTTCTCACCTACATCGACGTCGGCTATATCAATAGAGAGTATCTCATAAGCTGTTCCGGCATCAAGCCCTTTGGAAAGAACTGCTTTTGAAATATCATCCGGATTTTCCAGAACACTCTTATATGTTATCGCACTGCCGATAGTAGTAACGATTCCTTCGCCTACACGGGCGATAATTGTCTCTTGAGTGGCACCACCTATCAGTCTTTCGATATTAGCTCGGACAGTAACTCGTGCCTTTGCTTTCAACTGAATCCCATCCTGAGCAACTGCATCTATAGTGCCTCTGCTTTTCTGTGGGTCCGGGCAATCAATCACCTTGGGATTGACGCTTGTCTGGACCGCTTCGAGAATGTCACGACCGGCCAAATCGATAGCTGTTGCCGTCTGCAAAGACAAATCGATATTTGCCCTGTTAGCTGCAATCAGGGCGCGCACAACATTCGGCACCCTGCCGCCGGCTAAAAAGTGGCTTTCCAGGTCTCTTGTTGTTAGCATCAGCCCCGCCTGAATCGCGGTTATTTTACTCAGGACTATTGTTCTTATATCGACCTTTCGCAGCCACATCCCGATAAGCTCGGAGAATTTGACATCAGCCCGTGACAGTTTCGCCTGTAGCCACAATCGGAAGAATTTTAAGAACAGCAGAAAGAATACGACTGCTACAAGAATAACTATAACTAAAAGTGCCATCCCGATAACTTGTGCTGGATTTTGTGCAGCTAAAGTAAAGTTTGTTAAGTTAAGCATATTATTTGTCCTTTCATTAACTTTCTTCATCAACGATACGAACGGTCAGCTGTGTGCTCTCAACATTGATGACCTTGACCTTTTGTCCTTTATCAACATATCCGCTTTCGGCAACGCATTCGACTCTCCGTCCTGAGAAATCACACGTTCCTACCGGCCGCAGCGGCGTAAGCACGAGGCCGACTTCACCGAGCAGACTTTTTAATTGTGACGTATCAGGTATGGCATCGCCCTGCTGTCTTTCCGGCGGAGTAAGCGTAACGCTTTTGCCGAACCTTGTTTTTGGAAATATCTTATAAGTAAAGATTAACACAACCGGTATCATTACGGCTGCTATTAGTATGCCTATCCAGCCTGCAATCGTGCTGTGCTGAAAAAATATCACCGCCCCGCCGATTAAACATGCCAGTGCGCAAATGCTTATCAGCCCCCCGCTCGGTACGAATACTTCGGCTATTATCAAAACCGCACAGGCAAGATAAAGGAAAACAGCAAAAACTAACCACCAATCCATAAGTTCATCCTTATTGTATTAAGCCTAATCTTCAAATTTTTTGACAACTACCCTGTTGCCGTGCATTTCGATTATCTGTACTTTAGTTCCTTTGTCAAGGAACTCGGCCTCAGCCACAACATCCACCATTACCTCACCAAATCTTGCTTTTCCCGTAGGTCTTAATGTCGAAACCACAACGCCGGTATGGCCGACGTTTACTTTTAAGGTTTCATTCTCAGGCACAGTGGTCGTGCTCACGGGCATTCCTCCGCTCTGCTTTGGCACAGTTGGTACGAGTATCAGTCCGCTAAGGAATTTAATCCTCGGTATATATTTTGACAGCAGCCACGCCATCACAATAAATCCGACAAATCCCAGTGCTAAACCCACTACCCCCCAGGTAAAATCGCTCCATGCAATTGCGTCTTCGGGCCAGGGCAACTTGTCCGGCGGATTTTTAATAAGCATGCCAAATAAACCGGCTAATATGCATACAATCCCAGAGAAACCTGCAATCCCGAAGCCGGGAAGAACCAAAAATTCAATCAGAAGCAGAAGTATCCCTAAAATGAATAACCCTACTTCCACCCAGTTGGCTAATCCAACAAGATATTTACTGCCGATTATAATTGTAAAGCAAATAACCGCTGCAAGCCCCGGCAGCCCGAGTCCCGGCGTATTGAATTCAACATAGACTCCCAATAAAGCGAGCATGACAAGTATAGCCATTACCGCCGGCGAATTTAGCCATCGAACCATTTCTTCCGACCAGTTGGTAATAAGCATGACCGGCTCGCCGTCGAAAGTTACACCATCCCGTTTGGCTAAGAATTCGAGAGCTTCCGACAAATCGTTAACAGTTGCACGTGCAATACCGTATTCGAAGGCTTTGGATGCAGTAAGGGTTAAAAGCTCATCATCTTTGACAATCAGTTCTTTATTATCCAGGTCATACGTATTAGGGTCTTTTGGCAGTTGTGCGGTTTCGAAAAATTCAAGCTTTCCGGTTTGAAGATTTTTTACCCGGTAAACCTCGGTTTGCATGGTAACCATAGCTTTTAGCAGCGGCTCCGGATACCCGTTTGCTTCTGCCGCTCGTGCGAAAGCCGCGCGTGTAAAACTCTCGGTTTTTTCACGTTCGACGCCTTCGAGTTTGCTGCCGGGCATAATAGGAGCGCAGTCGCCTATTGTCGTATTCTCACGCATTATTATGTCCTGGCAGGAAACGCTTATCATTGCACCGGCCGATATTGCTTCAGTGGTTATATAGGCGACGGTATGGACTTTATTACTCATCTGAGGAATATCGAGGATTAGGTACTTGGAAATATCGTCCGCCGATTTGAGAAGCCCGCCGTATGTGCCTATTTCGAATATCAGGTAATCCGCGCCTTCATCAAACGCTGTTTTTACCCTTCGCTGAATTGATTTATACAGGCCGTCATCTATCATTCCCTTGCAGACTATAACTGCCGCTTTAACGGTTGGCAGTTCTGGCCCTATATTGCTTGCTTCGGCCGCCTGGATTCGACCTGCGGTCAGCAGAGTGTACAACAACACAATAGTGATTTTCCGAAGTGGGCTTTTCATATCGGGAATTTTACCTGTATATTACCATCTTGGCAATATAAATTGTGTTGGCGGCATATAATATTATTGTTTCCGCACAGAACTTATTATTTCTACAGAAATGGGTACCTAAGGTAAATCCGCTATTTTCGGCTTGATTCCATCCCACTGCAGCCCGCCTATTATAGCTTGCGCGATATTTGTAAGGTGGTCGCCGATTTTTTCGACATTGTCGATAAGGTCAATGAATATCAGACCCGCTTCAGCTGAGCAAATACCCTCGCTCATACGCTGAACATGACTGCGGCGAAAATCCATCTGCATCTGGTTTATGTTCCTCTCATTAACCAGGGCTGATTTGGCAGCCTCAATATCACTGTTCTCCAGAGCCTCTACGATATAACCAAGCATCTCCTCCACCTCTTTTCTCTGCTGCTCGATCTCGGTCAGTGCCCAATCACTGAAAGACAGCTTCCTCTCGATCTTTCGTTCGGCAATCTCCACTATATTAACGGCGTGGTCACCCACACGCTCGAGGTCGTTAACCGTATGTAAAAGAACAGGCAATTCAACCGACACCTCATCGGACAACTGTCTCCGGGATAATACCGAAAGGTACGAAGTAATCTCATACTGAAATTCGTCAATATAATCTTCTATTTGCCGTACCAACTCGAGCTTCCTTCTGTCGTCCTCGACGATTGCAATGATACTCTGGTCAAGCGCATATCCGGCCTTTTTTGCCATAAGAATGATTTCACGCTTTGCCTGTTCCAGTGCCAGTACCGGCGTGTCAAGAAGGTGTTCCTCGAGCACCACGGGTTCTGCTCTTAAGTCTCCCGCTTTTGTAGGTACTAACTCAACAACTAATTTTTCCAAAAGCCCTGCCATTGGAAGAAATATTCCAGAATTGATGACGTTAAAAATCGTGTGCGCAACGGCTATAGACCCTGCGATCGTAGTAGGACCAAGCTTCCATGGAGAGACCACATTTACTAACGCCCCAAACAATCCAAAATACACGAATGGGTAGGCAATGGAGGTACCAAGGACATTAAATATTGTGTGTGCCCACGCTGTTCGCCTTGCATTAAGATTTGCCTGAAGAGCTGCCAGTTGTGCCGTTATTGTCGTTCCTATATTACTTCCCAGTACAAACGGTATAGCAACATTGAGAACTACTTGCCAGTCGTGTCCAAAGGCCCCTTTCATTGCCAGTAGCTGTACGATAGCTACTGCCGCCGAGCTGCTTTGGAGAAGCATTGTTACTACTGTACCGGCAAAGATTGCAAAAACAGGCTGCTTGCCGAGAGAAACGAAAAGCTCCTGCACCTTGCTGCTTTCTTCTAAAGGGCTGAAAGCATCTTTCATAAAATCGATACCAACGAACAATATGCCGAAACCGAGCAGTATTTGTCCTATATTCTTCACTTTCCGCGTCTTGCCAAAGGTAAGCATAAGGAATCCTATACCGACCGCCGGCAGTGCATAGATTGTAATCTTGAAAGCGCCGATTCCCGATATTGATACTAACCAGGCGGTTGCCGTAGTGCCGACATTTGTCCCGATTATCACACATATAGCCTGTTTTAGAGTCAGAAGGGCGTTGCAGAGCTGGATTGGACCAATGCTGTAACACCTGCCCCGACGAGAAAGGCAATTAGTGGCTTTTTTGTCAATGATTCTACAATTCTCCTGAGCTTACGGCCCGCAGCCTTTTTCAGCCCGTCTGACATTAAACCCATGCCGAACAGAAACAAGCCTAGTCCCCCTACCGTTCCGATTATTGCTTTGAATATTACGTTTTCTGTCATAGTCACCTCTTACGAAACTGGACAATTATAAGTATATAACTGCCAAGCCCTTAACTACTCGTGGTTTTATCTGTTTTAGTATCCTTCGGTTAAGTGAGCGTTTCATTTTGTCCTTGAGTGTGATTTTTACTCTTCGTAATTTCCTTTGATTTGGCGCTAACCGTAACTTTAAACTCGGCTCCGTCCCATTGCAGCCCTCCTATAACTGCTTGTGCGATATTTGTAAGGTGGTCCCCGATCTTCTCTACGTTGTCAACCAAGTCAATAAATATCAATCCGGCCTCTGCGCTGCACACCCCCTCAGTCATGCGTCCGACATGACTCCAACGAAAATCTATCTGCATCTTGTTAAGTTTGTTTTCATACAACAGGGCCGATTTAGCCGCTTCAGTATCATTATTGTTCAGAGCTGTTATGATATCGTCGCACATACCTTCTGCTTCTTCTTTTAATTTTACAGCCTCGGCCATTGCCGAATCGCTGAAAGAAATTTTTTGCTCTATTTTTCGTTCGGCGATTTCGACAATATTAACAGCGTGGTCGCCAATCCGCTCCAGATCGTTGATTGTGTGCAGCAGAACAGGAAGTTCTACAGACATCTCAATGGAAAGCTCCTTTTCTGATAGAGACGCAAGGTATGATGTGATTTCGTATTGGAGATTATCTGTTATGTCTTCCGTAGTCCGTGCTATTTCCAATTTTCTTCTGTTGTCTTCAATTAGACCCTCAATGGCTTGCTCAACCGCCCTTTTTGCCGTTTGTGCCATCCGTACTATCTCACGACGGGCTTGGTTCATTGCCAACTCTGGTGTTGCTAATAAGTGCTTCTCTAATACCGTCGGTCGAGTCACTAAGTCACCCGGTTTTTCCGGTACTAATTTTATTACTACCTTTTCTAAAACGCCTGTCAGCGGCAGAAAGAATACCGCCTCGAAAACCTTTATAGTTGTATGGGCAATCGCGATAGACGCGCCGATAGTTGTTTTCGTTAATTCCCATGGAGCGATGATATATACCATTTTGCTAATCAACCCAATGAACCATATACAGATAAACGCCCCGATTATGTTAAACATCGTATGTGCCCACGCAGCCCGACGGGCGTTCAGGTTGGTTCTCAATGCTGCCAGTTGGGCCGTTATCGTCGTTCCAATATTACTGCCCAGAATAAACGGTATTGATACATTAAGAGCGAAAATCCAGTTAGTTCCGAATGCTCCCGTTATAGCCAGTAACTGGACACTCGCTACGGCCGCCGAACTGCTTTGAATTAGCATCGTCAGTATCATTCCAGCTAAGAGAGCCAGTAAAGGATTGTCTGCCGCCTTTATGAAAAGTTCCTGCGTCCGAGGATTTTCTTCAAGCCCGCTGAAGGCATTCTTCATAAAGTCTATGCCGATGAACAGAATCCCGAAACCCAGAATGATTTCTCCGATGTTCTTGACTATTCGTGTCTTGCCGAATATCTGTAGCCCAAAGCCCACTGCTATTGCAGGCAGCGCATAAGTGGTGATTTTGAATTCGAAGCCCGTTATTGAAACAAGCCACGCCGTCGCTGTTGTCCCGATATTGGTCCCGATAATCACGGATATCGCCTGTTTGAGAGTTAGCAGTCCGGCGTTAACAAAGCCGACTACCATGACGGTTGCAGCAGAACTTGACTGAATTAGAGCCGTGATTCCTGCACCTGCAAGACACCCTACGACACGTTTTCTTGTCATTGATTCGAGAATGTTTTTGAGCTTTTTGCCCGCGGTCTTCTTCAGACCGTTAGACATCTGGATCATACCAAACAAGAATAGACCCAATCCCCCTGCCACCCCGAAAATCATCTCTTTTATCATGTTGTCCCTTCAGATTGTGTTATAGAAAACACCAGATACAAGCTACACTGCGATTTTGTCCAATTTCGTTTGAGTGGTCAAGCAAAAACCGTTAAATGCAGGATTTAACGGTTTTCTATGTAAGGCTGTTTAGGATTTCCACCCCCTGCTCGATTTTTTCATTGCTTGTAGCATAACTTATTCTGAAATGTGTATCTTTTTCGCTGAACACATTTCCGGGTATTATCAAAACGTTGTTTGTGATTGCTTTTTCTACGAAATTGCTTCCGGAGACACCGGCGGGCGCTTTTACGAATGCATAAAAAGCTCCTTCCGGCTTAACAAGTTCGAACTTGTCCTTTAATCCCTCGTAAAGTAGGTCTCTTTTTTTTCTGTATGTATCGACTAAATCACTTACATCATAGTCCAGAGCTGCAACGGCTGCTTTCTGAAAAGGCGTTGGCGCACAGACGAACGTGTACTGTTGTATTTTGGTCATCTCTTCTATAACGCTTTTCAAAGATTCGCTTACCGCAGCATAACCTAACCGCCAGCCGGTCATTGCGTATGATTTGCTGAAACCACGCAATAAAATACTTTTATCGTAGTAATGGGCTATACTTGGGCATTCACCGTCATAACAGAACTTTTCGTATATCTCATCGGTCATAACGAGTATATCTTTTTCCGCTGCAATCTCGGCTAATCTTTTTATATTTTCTTCTGAATAAACCACGCCGGTCGGATTACAGGGCGAATTGAGAATTATCATCTTGGTTTTATGAGTTATCGCATCGGCCATTCTCTCGACCGGCAGTTTAAAATCAGGATAACTGTCAACGAAGACACATTTTCCCCCTAACATATTGATAACGTGTTTATAGATTACGAAGTAAGGGTCGGGTATAATTACTTCGTCATCGGGATTAATAAGTGCTAAAAATGCCAACAGCAGCCCTCCACTTAC
>JASFVS010000090.1:0-9443 GCA_050049715.1 Phycisphaerales bacterium | reverse complement strand
GACAGAACTGGCCAAACAATATTCGGCGGAAAACTCCGTGTTCTTCGCCAACTGCGGCGGCTTTCACGGCGAAGCCTGCTCGATATTCGCCGGCCCTTATACCGTGACACATCACAAATCCACATTACTGATAGCCGGGCTGTTCTCCTTTTTAAACGCCGGCAGCGGAACCAATCAAAGCAATCACATGTACAAACTGGGACCGGCCCATCAGGGCATCGTCGAACGCGGTTCCAAAACGGCCAGCGATTCATATATGCTCTGGCCGGCAAAAGTCGGAGCGTTTACGGTCGTAATGGGACGGCATTACAGAAATTCCGACACTTCGGATTTGCCTTTCTCATATCTTATCGAGCATGAGGACGAAAGCGTCCTCGTCCCCGGCATAAACTTACGCAGCGTCGGTACGGTCCGGGACGCCCGGAAATGGCCTAAACGAGACAGGCGAAAAGACCCGAATAAACTGGACCATATAAACTTCAAACTTTTAAGCCCATATACAATCCAAAAAATGCTCAACGGTTGCCAATTGCTTGCGAACCTTAAGGCAACGGCTGGTGAGGACACCGACTATTATACTTACAATAACGTCAAAATTAAAAACTCAGCGCTGGACAGGGGTATCAAACTCTACCAGATGGGCATCGATAAATTTTTGGGTAATTGTCTGATTCAACAATTACATAATAAACACCTTAAAAACGTTGACGAGCTTCGGGAGGCGCTTAAGCCCCGAACCGATACGGGCCCCGGCAAATGGGTCGATTTGTCCGGCCTGTTCGCTCCGGAGCAAATAATACAAAAAATATTAAGTGATATCGAAAACGGTACTATCGGCACCTTAGAACAATTGGCAGATTCATTCGAATCTGTGCACAACGATTACCCCGAATACGAATGGGCCTGGGCCGCCAACATTTTGCAGCAGCGTCTGGGCAAAACAATCGATAAGATAACCGCCAACGACATTATCGAACTTGTAACAAAATGGAAAACGGTTGTTATTGAGCTCGACCGTATGCTTTATGCCGATGCGAAGAAAGAGTTTACTTCCACCGCACAAATAGGATACGGACTCGACGGCGGAAAAGAAATAACACAGGCCGACTTCGAACAGGTCAGGGGAACATTTGAAAAAAACAGCTTCGTTTCGGAAATCGAAGAACATATCGCCAAAAAGACGGCCCTCGGCGATGAGCTTATAAATCGAATGAAAAAACTGGCCGAAATCGAACAATAATTAAAGGGGTCACAAATTTATGAGAGTAATAATCGAGCCGGATTACAAAACAGCCTCGAAATGGGCCGCTAATTACATAGCCAAACGCATAAATGAATTCGTCCCGGACTCGTCAAAACCTTTCGTGCTGGGCCTGCCTACGGGCTCTTCGCCGCTGGGGATATACGATGAACTGAAAACACTAAACGAAAAAGGCGTTGTTTCATTCAAAAATGTCATCACTTTCAATATGGACGAGTATGTGAATCTACCTAAAGAGCATCCCGAAAGCTACCACTCATTTATGTGGAACAATTTTTTCAGCCATATAGACATCGATGAAAAAAACGTCAACATCCTCAACGGCAACGCTTCCGATCTTGAGGTCGAATGTGCAAACTACGAGGAAAAAATTAAAAAGGTCGGCGGCATAAAACTTTTCCTCGGTGGGATAGGCCCTGACGGCCATATAGCATTTAACGAGCCCGGCTCGTCGTTATCATCGAGAACGCGAGTTAAAACACTGACCTACGATACCATCGTGGCCAATTCGCGGTTCTTTGACGGTGATATAAACAAAGTGCCCAAAACCGCCCTCACGGTGGGAGTCGGAACCGTTCTGGACGCCGACGAAGTGCTGATTATCGTAAACGGCCATAATAAAGCCCGCGCCCTGAAACACGCCATCGAGGGGAGCGTAAATCACATCTGGACAATCAGCGCCCTGCAAATGCACCAAAAAGGTATTATCGTCTGCGACGAAGAATCTACAGACGAACTGAAAGTCGGCACAGTAAAATACTTCAAGGACATAGAATCAGCGAATCTCGACCCCGCCACGCTTTTAAAATCATAATCGCCGACTAAAACAACAGATTATCTCATCACGGGCGGCTGTGGAGGCCCTTTGCCGGGGGGATAAACTATATTAGCCTCGGCCTTGAGGGAATCGATATACTTATTAACTAATTCAACTCGTTTATCCTGAGCCAGCTTTTGTAAAATCATGTCTTTAGCCTGCTCAAACGTAACTGTGCTGGCTTCCTTGCGGTCGGTAACTTTGATTATGTGGTATCCGTATGAGGTTTCCACGATGTCACTGACTTCGCCGACTTTCAGTGCGAAAGCCGCTTTTTCAAAAGGAGGCGTCATTCTTCCTCTGGAGAAGAAACGCAGGTCGCCGCCATCCGGGGCGGATGGACAGGCGGAATTAGCTTTGGCCAATTCGGCAAAATCGGCACCCTCTTTAATCTGCTGAAGCAGTGCCTTTGTCTTTGCCAGGGCCTCTGCTTTGGCCTGCGCTCTCATCTGGTTCGGATCGTCGGCGGATTCGGTAAATACAGGTTTGATAAGAATATGACTCGCCCTGACCTGCTCCGGCGACTGGAAACGTTGCTGATTCTCATCGTAATATTTTTTGGCTTCCTCTTCCGTAGCATTAATATCGTCAGGTATATGGCCGCTGACAAGTTTCTTCTGGGCCAACTGCTTTCGAAATTGATCTTTCCAATCATTAAAATCAAGCCCACCGCTTTCTACTACTTTCTTCAACTCTTCCACAGTCATCGGCGGGTCTTGGGCAGAGGCCATCTGTTCAACCTGACTGTTAACCTCATCATCCGTAACCGCTATATTGGCTTCTTTTATCTTCTTATCCAGCAAATATTCACGTACCAATCGGTTCAAAGCCCAGTCTCTAAGCTGTTTTTTATAAGCCTCAGCAAACGTAGGAGGCAGTTGTTTGTTTTGTTGAGTCATTCTTGCAAGTTGAGGTTCGATAAGTTTCTGCAGTTCGTCTTCGGTAATATCGACTCCGTCGATAGTTACAGCTACATCGCTCTGAGAAAACGCATCGGCAAAAGCATCGGTGTCCATAGTTTCAGCTCGCTCCTGCATTTCGACTATTTCAGGGGCCGGCTCGTTTTTGTCGGTATCGGCCTGTTCGGTGGATTTAGTCCCGCAACCTGCGCCTAAAGCAATAAATAATATTGTAATGCAGACTAAAACTTTTCTACTATAAGAGAAACCACTCATAATCTTGTCCTTTCGCAACTTTAAAAAATAAAAACCCTTCACCGAGGGCACAGTATGTTATTATCCCCTTAAAGGGCAAATACGTCAAGAAATTTTCAAACTTCGGCTATCAGCATGAGCCTATGTGATTAGTTCTTCGTAATAATATAAGCAGAATATTAGAATATCGACAGAAAACAGACGGTTAATAACTCTAAAATCGCATAAATAGTCTGCAAACCGACTGTTGAAAAAACCTTTAAGTTCTGATACTCTTTGGATAATCAGGTATTTAAGATGGATTTTCCGGAACGAATAACTATTCAAAGCCATACGATAATCGTTGTTCCGAGATACGTTGAAACCGACAAGGCCGGTGTGGTCCACCACAGCGTTTACCCGGTATGGTTCGAAATGGGACGCACGGAGCTTTTACGCGCCAACGGTCTTGCATACAAAGACCTCGAACATGCAGGTGTATTCTTTGTCGTGGCTGAACTATTTATAAAATACCGTCAGCCCGCAATGTACGACGAGGAACTGAAGCTTCAAACAGATTGTTCTACAGTTACAGCAAGCAGGGTCGAGCACACATATAAGCTTACGCGGTGCGGCAATGGAGTAATCGTAGCCGAAGGTTCGAGCGTGCTGGCCTGTGTCAACGGCGATGGAAAGGTTCGCCGGGTGCCTGAGTTTATGTATCCTGAATCCGTTTAATGATTCGAGAATGACTAAAAACCAAAAAAATTAAAATATTTCAGGAAGAGCGGCCTAAAAAACATTTCGTTAGCGGTTTTCAATTGACAATTGACGATTACTATTGAAAATTAATTTATGAATCCAGAAAAAAAAGAATACTGTGGTCTTTTTGGCATTTTCGGTGATCCCGAAGCTGTCCATAAGACCTACCTGGGCCTGCACAGTCTTCAGCATCGCGGTCAGGAATCGGCGGGCATTGCCTCAAGCAATGGTGAATTCATTCAATGTTACACAGGCATGGGTACGGTAAGGAGGGTTTTTCGTACCGGCAGGGGTCTCTTTCGAAAATTAAGAAACCCAATAGCCATCGGTCATGTACGGTATTCAACGACAGGCTCCAGCAAGGCTATAAATTGTCAGCCCCTTTTGGCCGAGTATTCACGCGGCCAAGTGGCAGTGGCGCATAACGGCAATCTTATAAACGCGACCCTGCTGCGGGACGAATACGAAGCGCACGGCAGTATTTTTAGCTCCACAAACGATACCGAGGTAATTACTCACCTGCTCGCCAAGCCAACCCACGTCAGCAATACCGACCCTCTGGCACACGTACTGAACCACCTTCAGGGAGCATACAGCCTTGTGTTTTTATTCGCCGACCGGATCGAAGCAACCAGAGACCCTTACGGCGTAAAACCTTTGTGTATCGGCCAAACCGACAAAGGCGCCTGTGTGGTTGCCAGTGAGACATGCGCGCTTGATGCAATCGATGCAAAGTTCATTCGTGAAATCGAGCCCGGCGAAATCGTCACGTTTGATAAAGATGGTTTACACAGCAGGTTTTTCGTTACGCCGGGTACCACTACGCCGGCCCACTGCGTCTTCGAGCATATTTATTTCGCCAAACAAAACAGCACTATTTTCGGTGAAAATGTTCATGAGCTGCGAAAAAAAATCGGAAGGCAGCTTGCAAAAGAACATCCCGTCGAAGCGGACGTTGTAATACCTGTTCCGGACTCAGGGACATCGGCCGCGGTGGGATATGCCGAACAAAGCAAGATACCTTTCGATATGGGAATGGTCAGGAGCCATTATATTGGCAGAACGTTTATCACGCCCGACCAGAAGCTAAGGGAACTGGAGGTCAAGCTTAAACTTTCGGTTATCAAGGAAGTCGTTGATGGCAAACGCATCGTAGTGGTAGATGATTCAATTGTTCGAGGCACAACGACCAGAGGTAAAATCAGAACTTTACGGCAGGCCGGCGCGAAAGAGATTCACATGCGGGTAAGCTGTCCTCCTATCAGGTTTCCATGTTTTTACGGCATTGATTTTCCCACCAGGGAAGAATTGCTGGCGAATAATCGCAACCTTGAAGAAATCAAAAAATTCCTCGAAGTTGACAGCGTAGGTTACATGTCGCTCGAAGGGATGCTTGAGTGTGCTGCCTTGCCTAAAGACCACTACTGTGCCGCCTGCTGGAACGGCAAATACAGGATACCTATAGATACCGCGGTCAGTAAATTTTCGATGGAACGCTATCAACTGCAAATGTTCGAGGATGACCAATAACCGGTTTTCAACCGCGAGCCAGAGAAGATGAGCAAATACATCAGCTATGAACAATCCGGGGTAAGCATTGACGCCGGCGAGGATATGGTTCGGCAAATTTCCTCGGCAGTCGGCAGCACATTCGGGCCGCGGGTTATCGAATCACACAATGCCTTCGCGGGGATGTTTCGGCTGGACTATGACGAGCGGCTGTTCAAAAAAAACTATAAGAACCCTGTCCTCGTAGCCTGCACAGACGGCGTAGGCAGCAAAGTCCAGTTGGCCGGACAAATAAAAAAGTTCGATACTGTCGGCATCGATCTGGTCGCTATGAACGTCAACGATATGCTCGTGCAGGGCGCGGAGCCTTTGTTTTTTCTCGACTATCTGGCCGTCCATAAATTAGAGCCGAAAATAGTAGCCCAGCTTGTAAAAGGCGTTGCAACAGGCTGCCGGCAGGCCAACTGCGCCCTAATCGGAGGAGAGACCGCAGAGATGCCCGATACTTATTCGCCGGGTGATTTCGACATGGCGGGATTCGCAGTCGGAGTTATCGAACGCAAAAAAATAATCGCAGGTCAGACCATAAGAAATGGTGACGTGATTCTGGGACTTGCCTCCAGCGGCCTGCACAGTAACGGTTACACACTGGTGCGTAATATCTGTTTCAAACAGGCAAAGCTAAAAATGACCGACCGTTTAGATGAGCTTGACGGAGCAATGCTTGGCGATGTATTACTGGAGCCGACGCGGATTTATGTCAGGCCGATTATCAAATTGCTTTCGCAATACAAGGTCAAACGTATCGTGCATGGAATGGCGCATATCACCGGCGGCGGACTGGTGGGGAATATCCCGCGAGTGCTGCCGAAAAACTGCAACGCAAGTATAAAAAAATCGAGCTGGCCGAAACACAAGATATTTACATTTCTCCAGAAAGCAGGGCCTGTCGAAGAAGAGGAAATGTTCAGAGTTTTCAATATGGGGATAGGATTCGTGCTGATAGTAGCGGAAGATTTCGCCGAATCCATAACCAAAAAACTAACAAAATACGGAGAGCGGGTTTATAAGATTGGCCGGATTACCACCGGTACCGGCAAAGTTGTCCTTAAATAAATTAACAGCGTTCTTAAACGTGCTAAATGGAAACTTTAAACGTCTTACACAGGAGGTGAAAAATGAGTGGTATTTTTGGGATAGTCTCCAAGGAAAATTGCGCAGAAACCCTGTTTTACGGCACTGATTATCATTCTCATCTTGGAACCGAATACGGAGGCATAGCAGTTCTTGGGAAGGATTTCACGCGGCAGATACATAACCTGAGCCAGAGCCAGTTCAAGTCGAAATTCTACGACGATTACAAGAACATAAACGGCAACAAAGGCATCGGCGTTATCAGCGACTTCGAAGAACAGCCCATTTATATGAACTCGAAGTTCGGAGAGTTCTGCATCGCGACAAGCGGGTATATAGAAAACGCCGACGAGCTGGCAATCAAACTGCTGAAGGAAGGAGTATCATTCAACGAAGTAAGCAAAAGAATGGTCAATACAACGGAGCTGATAGCAAAACTAATAAATCGAGGAGACGACTTAATAAGCGGCATAGAGAATATGTTCGATGTCATAGAAGGCTCGTGCTCGCTTTTGCTGCTAACCAAACAGGGAATATACGCCGCAAGAGACAGGCACGGATACACCCCATTAATAATCGGCAGGCGGCCTGATGCCTGGGCTGTCACCGCAGAAAGCACCGCCTTTCCGAATAATGATTTCGATATCATAAAACATATCGACCCGGGAGAGATAATCCTGATAAACGAAGAAGGTATAGCACAGAAAAGCCCCGGCGGAAAAAGGGAAAACCAAATCTGTGCATTCCTCTGGATATATACCGGCTTTCCGGCTTCGAACTACGAGGGAATAAACGTAGAGATAGTCAGGGAAAGATGCGGGCGATACCTTGCACAACGCGATACGGATATTGATATTGACCTTGTTTCGGGTGTCCCGGATTCCGGGTTCGCACACGGATTGGGATACGCAATGGAATCGGGCAAGCCGTTCAGGCGTCCCCTTGTCAAATACACTCCCGGCTATGGGAGAAGTTATACGCCGCCCTCACAGCAGACGCGCGACCTTATTGCAAAGATGAAGCTTATTCCTATTAAAGAGGTCATTGATAATAACAGTATCGTCGTGTGTGAGGACTCCATAGTAAGAGGGACCCAGCTTAAGAACTTCACTATTACAAAGCTCTGGAACTGCGGCGCAAAGGAGATACACGTAAGGCCCGCCTGTCCGCCTTTGATGTTCCCCTGCAGGTTCAACCTTTCCACGCGCTCGGCACGCGAGCTTGCCGCTCGAAGAGCGATTCGGAACATCGAAGGCAGTGACGTTGAGGACGTATCGGAATACATAGACCATAATTCAGAAAAATATAAAAAGATGGTCGAATGGATAGCCCGCGATTTGGACGTGACAACGCTGAGGTATCAGACGGTGGACGATATGGTCAAAGCCATCGGGCGAAAGAAAGAGGACCTCTGCCTTTATTGCTGGACCGGCGAGTGCCCGAAAACAACCTGCCCGAAAGCAGCCAGGACTTTTGATATTGTGGAAGTAAAACCGGCAGCAACGAAAATGAAAGAAACGAAAGCCGAAGTTTAAAAGTATGATTGCCGGGCTCTGGCTTTTCATTCTGTATTTTAAATGTCGTATTTCTACATCAGTTAAAGAATGAGAATAAGACAGTATAGCTTCACCAAATTCCTTGCGGCGGCGGTAATTTACTCCGCCTTTGCGCTATACTTGTATAGGCCCTATCTCACGAATTTTAATAAGTGGCAGTGGCTGTTAGTTGTAAATGCACCTTTAGGCTCTTTGGGTTGTTACGTGCTCAGCCGAAGATGGGTGGTCGGATTCGGCGAATCACTTTTCGCAGGAGTTATTTACGGTTTCGGGCCGTTCATGCTCGGGCTGATGAAATTTCATCCCACGGCCGGCCTTTTGGCGGCGTTGACACCCTGGCTGTTTTGCCCTGCTGCGTTCGGCCCCAGATACAAATGGCGGTGGATAAGAATTCCGCTTGTGGTTCTGCCGTTTTTAGCGATAGTGCTGTTTTTTCGTGTATCCGTTCACTATCGCCTGTTCGCAGTTTCGACACAGGCCAAGCTGCACTTGGCCAACCTGACAGGTTTGCTGGTTCCGCTTGTTATAGCGGTTCGAGGCCCAATTTTAATCGGCTTCTATCATATTCCAATAGCGGCACTGGTTATGGGTTTTTGCATGTTGCTGACGGCAAGACGGCTCGGTGTAATATTAATTATGGCCGTCGGAACATCACTTGCCTGCTTAAACTTTTTTCCCGAAGTCAGCCCGATTATTTTCCTTTCGATACCTGTGTTATGCTGCTCGGTGCTCGTGGGCGCAGGGATGCAGGGGCTGTCCTCGGCCGGCCACTCAGACAGCAATTGGTTAGTGGCGGACGTGATGATTATGGGAATCCTTTCCATAGTGACATTACTGCTGGCTACCAAATACTTTCAGGTATTTCTGGGACTGGGTGCAGGATATGCAAGACTTCTCACCGAGGCCGGTAAGATGTACCTGCTCGGCGCGATTGCAGTAGCGGTTATTTATTTTATGATACGCGCAAGATTGCGAATGCATAGATTGCGAGAGTTTATTCTTTACGCGGCAATCGGACTGGATATATTCATCGGCGCGAGATTTATCGTAGATAAGCTTCTATAATTTGACTTACGGCCAAAGAAAAACACGAACATAGGATTTTAAAAACGCTATCTGCGTTTTGCAACAAACATTAATCCTAAAACAAATAAAGCTAATGTTGTCGGTTCCGGAACGGCGGTGAGCTCAAGCCTTAGACATAAATCTTGATTTTCCCGTTGGGCCCAGTTCTCATTAAACAGCTCATCCAGACTTTCTCCGCTATGATG
>JASFVS010000158.1:0-7088 GCA_050049715.1 Phycisphaerales bacterium | reverse complement strand
TGTCCGGCGCCTATTGGTACAACGAGTGAAAAAATATTTGTAAATGATGTAACAAATGCACGAGTCCTGCGTTTTATTTATAGCCGGCTATTGTGTTTTGTTTCGGCAGAAGTGTGTTCTGAAGGAAAGGTTTGAGAGTGAAGAAGTCTCATAAAATTATTATCATCGTTGTTGCAGCACTTGTGGTTGTTTCCATAATTGGTGTGATTTTAAAATCCAAATCCGGAAATTCCGGTCATTCTAAAACGGTACGTATCGAAAATGCCAAACGAGGAGAACTAACGGAGTATGTCAGTGCTCCCGGTGAAATCGAACCCAAAACGAAAGTGGAATTAAGCGCAAAAGTTTCCGCGAGGATTGTAGAGCTGCCATTCGAGGAAGGTGACACTGTGACCGGTGGTGACCCAAAGGCAAATCCTCCGGTTCCGCCTTCGGTACTGGTGCGTCTGGATGCGAAGGATTTAGAGAGTCAGTTACTTTCGGCCGAGGCCGGCTATGCAGCACAGGCGGCACAGCTCGAAGTTGAGAAAGCAAGAGTTTCCAGCCAGGAATCGAATCTCGAGGGCCTTGCCGCAAAACTTAATCAGGCGCGGCGTGACTGGGAGAGACAGAAAGGATTACTGGAGTCACAGGATATAAGTCAGGCCACTTTCGACCAGACACAGGCGGTATACGATGAGCTTAAGTCGCAGTACGATTCGGCGAAGTACTCGATTGAAGCGGCGAAGCTGAATCTTATAGTATTGCAACATAACCTCGAGGCCGCTGGGGCCAGAGTTACCCAGGCCAAAGAGGCTCTGAGCTATACGACTATAACTTCACCTATTGATGGCGTTGTTACCCGGATTAATGCGGAGGTCGGCGAGGTAGTGATTTTTGGGACAATGAATAATCCGGGGACTGTCATTATGGAGGTTGCAGACCTTTCCACGATGCTGGTGGTTGCGCAGGTTGATGAGTCCGATGTGGGAAAACTGGAGGTAGGCCAGAAGGCGGATGTTTTTGTAGATGCCTATCCTGACGACAAATTCGAAGGTACGGTTGATTCGGTTGCTTTGGCACATATAATGTCTAACACCGGTACTAAATGTTACAGGACAGAGATATTACTTAAAAATACCGAAAAGACTTTGCATTCGGGTTTGTCTGCGCATGTGGATATTGAGACGCGCAAGCATACTGATATTCTTAAAGTTCCGACCCAGGCCGTGCTCGGACAGGAGGTGGAAAATCTGCCTTTGGAGATTCGGGATAGTTTATCCGAGGAAGATAAGGGCAAGACTTATGCAACGGTTGTTTACCGTTATGTGGACGGTAAGACTGTAGTGACGCCCGTGAAGATCGGTCAAAGCGACCTGACTCACACTATTATCAAGTCAGGCATTACGGAAGAGGACAGAATAGTAGTCGGGCCTTTTAAGGAACTCCAGAATATCGGACACGGCCAGAGGGTACAGGATGAGCGTGAAGCCGAAGCAAAGAAGAAGGGTGCTAAAACCGAAGCGGATGCAAACGAGCCGAACGAAGTAAAAGAAGATGATTCAGACAAATAAAAGATTAATAATTCGATTAAATAATGTTAAGCGGATTTACAGGGTCGGAGTAGAGAAAATCCATGCGCTTGACGGAATTAATCTTGAGCTTGGTGAAAACGAATACGTAGCGGTCATGGGACCTTCAGGCTCCGGCAAGAGCACGTTGATGAATGTTCTGGGTTGTCTGGACAGGGCCACTGCGGGAAGTTATGAGCTGGATGGGCAGGACACGACGAAAATTGATGACGCAGAATTAGCGCTGGTTCGTAATGAGCGAATCGGTTTTGTATTTCAGTCTTTTGAATTGCTTGGACAGTTAAATGCTCTTAAGAACGTCGAGATGCCCTTAATTTATTCAAAGGACGGCTGGTGGTCCCGACATAAACGTGCGAAACAAGTCCTTGGACGTGTCGGCCTGGAAGGACGCATAAAGCATAAACCTAACCAGCTTTCCGGCGGTGAGAAGCAGCGGGTGGCCATAGCACGGGCGCTTGTCTGTAATCCGAGCATTCTGCTGGCGGATGAGCCGACGGGCAATCTCGACAGTAAAACCAGTGAGGGGATTCTCAAACTATTTGACCAGCTTCATGCGGAAGGCCAGACAATTATTATAGTGACCCATGAGGAATACGTCGCTCGTCATGCCGAGCGAATAATTCGTATGAAGGACGGGAATATCTGTAGTGACTTACCGACCGCAGAGGATTCGGGGTATAAAGACAGTATGAAGTAATGCAAAGAGGAGCAGAGGTAATTTTTTTATGACATGGCTGGCTAAATCTATTTTTCGTCTTATTTATCAGGGCGTTATTATTTTTGTGCGCGTGTCTCTGGCTTTTCTGCGCTTGTTTTATCAGAGTGTTTATCTTGCAATCGGGCAAATCTGGGCCAACAAGACAAGGTCGGTTCTTACGACCATCGGTATCGTAATCGGTGTAGCTTCGGTGACTGCTGTTATAGCTGCTCTTACGGGTCTGAAAGCTAAAGTTCTCAAGCAGGTGGAAACTTTCGGTACCAATACTATGTGGATTCAGGTTGACCGTCCGGATGTCGGACCTCTGCGCCACGCAGATTATTGGTCGCTTCGATTTTTACCCGAACATTTCGATGGTCTGCTCGAACATTGTCCATCTGTAGAGCGGTTCAGCCGGATGGCAGGGGGGGGAAGATATACGGCGCAAAATGGCGAGCACTCTGCGGAAAACGTTTCCATTCGGGGCATAGAGCCTGCGTATCATGAGATTGAAAGCAGGCCCGTTGTGCTTGGAAGAATATTTACCGTTATAGATGATATGCAAAAACGGATGATATGCCTGGTTGATCCCAAGCTGCGTAATAAACTTCGCCTTGAACGTGATTGTATTGGTCAAACAATTCGTATAGGTCATCATTCGTTTGTTATTGTCGGTGTTATCGAGCGCCAGCCGGAAATGAATTTTGGTCAGGATGACAGAGAGTATTATGAGGTCTTCATTCCGTTTAGAACGGTCTTTAAACTGCAGAAGCCCTGGATATGGGCTTTTGCTGAGAGTAAGTCGGCTGATGTTCTGGAAGATGCACAGGCCGAGATAAGATTTTTCCTTCGACGCACTCGTAACATCCGACCCGCCGAGCCCGACACTTTCCGGGTTGAATCGCTGCAAAGCGCGCTGGAGACATTTAATAAAATAGCAATGATGGTAACACTCGTGGCGGGGGGTATCGTAGGCGTTTCTTTGCTGGTCGGCGGTGTTGGTATTATGAATATCATGCTTGTTTCTGTTTCGGAACGGACAAGAGAAATCGGTCTGCGCAAAGCGGTGGGAGCAAAAAGGTCTGCGATTTTGACGCAGTTTTTAATTGAAGCGATAGTATTATGTTTTGTGGGCGGATTTGTCGGAGTTGGTCTCGGCCAGCTTTTGACTATGGCCATAGGCAATATCCCAAATGCTGAACTTGATATGGCTTATATTCCCTTATGGGCGGTAGCTCTTTCTTTTGCTTTTGCCGGCTCTGTGGGAATATTTTTCGGAATGTTTCCGGCAATTAAAGCCGCCAGACTTGACCCTATTGAGGCCCTTAGACATGAGTAAAAGACTTACATCGAGATTACATTATTTTATGGCTCTTTTCGTATTTTCACTGATTATGTCACCCGGCTGTACGCCGTTTCCGGGCGATGAGAGTTTTTACGAAATTCAAATTGAGCCGGAAAAGTTACGACAGGTCGAGACGCTCGAACTTCAGGAAGCGAAGGTCGAAGATGTCAATTATCCTGATGCTAATGATGCCCCGCTTGCAGAGCTTGAGCTTTCACTGGAGCAGTGCCGGGTGCTGACACTGGAAAATAACCTCGACCTTAAAGTGCAGCTTATGAGCCCTGCAATTGCGGCAGAGAGGGTCGATGAGGAACAGGCTGCTTTTGAAGCTGCATTTTTTTCCAATACGACATATTCGAGGACGGATACACCTGTGGCATCAACTCTTGATATTTCCGGTTCCAAAGTGAGTTCTTTATACACCGACCTTGGTGTTCAGGTGCCTTTACGTACCGGTGGAACTGTAACTTTTGATGTGGCGGATAACCGTACCAAAACAAACTCCCCTTACTCTATATTTGACCCTTCTTTCGGCTCGAACATGTCGGTTTCTATTAGTCAGCCGCTCCTACGAGGTGCCGGCAATCGTGCTAATACTAATGCTATTCGGATTGCCGAGTATGAACGGCAGATAACCGATGCCAGGACTAAGCTTGAAGTAATACGTGTCATTGCGGCGGTGGATCGTGTTTACTGGAGGCTTTATGCGGCCAGAAGAGAGCTGCAGGTGCGGAAGCAGCAGTACGATTTGGCCAAGGCTTTGTATGAGCAGGCCGAGCGGTTCGTTGCTGCCGGCGATAAGGCGCAGGTAGAGGTTATCCGAACAGAGGCGGGTGTTGCACAACAGCTCGAAGCTATTATCGTGGCTGAAAATAATTTGCGGGATCGGGAACGTGAGCTTAAGCGGACGATTAATAAGACGGGGCTTGATATGCATACACCTACCATTTTAATTCCTGCGACCGAGCCTGACCCTGTCCGTTATGAGCTGGATAAGAAGAGACTGGTGGAAATAGCTCTTAAGAACCGTATGGAAATGCTCGAACTGGAGCTGCAAATCGCCGAGGATATAAGTAACCTCGATTACATGCACAACCAGACATTGCCACTGGTGACTCTGGATTACAGTTATAATGTTAACGGTCTGGGAGACTCGAGAGACGATGCGTTTGATTTAATCTTTAACAAAAGGTTCGAGGACCATAGCGTTGGTGTGCAGTTATTGGTGCCATTGGGGAATGAGGCAGCGAAGAGCCGGCTGAATCAGGCATTTTACCAACGCCGGCAGCGATTGGCCACACGTGAAAATCGCGCAGCACTTATTGAGCTTGAGGTTCTGAATGCTATTGACCAGCTCGAGGCGAACTGGCAGCGTATTCTGGCCGGCAGGCAAAGGGCGATTTTAGATGGCCGGTTATTCGAGGCTGAAAAACGCCAGTTCGAGCTTGGTTTAGGGACGTCTACGGATGTGCTTGAGGCACAGACGAATTTTGCAGACGCGCAAAGCGCAGAGATACTTGCGCTGACCGATTATCAGATTGCGCTTGTTGATATGGCCTATGCAACGGGAACTTTGCTGGGCGCAGCAAAAGTACAGTGGGAGCCACTTATACCTTAGGTTGGTGTCAGATAATTTGGCTTAGAGTATGTGGATAGTAAGAGTTGCGATAGTCAATCAATCGGTGACAGTTTAATCTTCAGCTTCCGGGCAAGACAAGAGATAGTCTGTACATTCACTTAACTTGGCCGTCGCTACAGCGACTGTGGAATCGGCTGCACCATAATAAAGATATAACTGGTCGGTTTCTTTTTGGACGATAACTCCACTGGGAAAAACAACGTCACTTACGTCGCCGATGCGCTCGTAAGGTGCAGTTGGCCCCATTACCCATTCTTCGCTTCGTCGCAGGACCTTCCATGGTGAGTTCAAATCCAGAAGCGCCAAGCCGACGCGGTATATTGCCCCTGCGGTAGTACTGCGAACACCGTGATAGAACAACATCCATCCGTGCGGCGTTTCTACGGGTTGACAGGCCAGTCCAACCCTTTGGCCGTCCCAGTATGCATGCCTTGTTCTAATCAACGGCCTGTGGTCGCCCCAGTGTTTCAGGTCGGGTGAGAAGCTTATCCACATATGAGCTTCACCGCGTACGATAGGGCGGTGAATCAGTGCGAATCGGCCGTTAAACCTGCGTGGGAAAAGACATGCGTCTTTGTCTTCCGGCGGTAGCAATGCACCCAGACGGGCGAAAGTCCTGAAATTTTTGGTAATTGCCAGTGAGACTACGGGGCCGCCTTCACTGAAGGAAACATAGGTCACGGCGAATTGCTTTTGCTCTTCGAGCCAGACAATGCGAGGGTCTTCCAGCCCCCACCTTTCTTCGCGGGAGCTTTGATCGGCTTCGAAAGTAGGTGTGGGGTCGATTTCCCAATTGGTAAATCCATCGGCGCTGCGTGCGACGGTCAGGTGTGAAAATCCGCGCATGTCCTCAACGCGAACCAAGAGAAGTATTTCCGAATTTAACTTGGCCGCTGCGGGATTGAAGACGGCGTTAGTCGGGTAGGGCCAATCCTCCGGTGTCATTATTGGATTGTCCTGGTATCTTGTGAAAAGCTCGTGTGCTTTTTTTTGCCTTGCAAGTTCGGGCATAGCATAAGCCTTAAAAAATAATTATTACTATCTATATAAAAAGCTAAGAGTGAAAAACCGTTGAAAAGACTCGGTTTAACACTCCCGGCTAACGTCGCCCTAATTTAATCGGCAAGATAGCTAATTTACTGTATGTTAAAGTGCGAATTTTAGTTAAGAACATAAAAATTTTCGGGCTTTTGAGGCAATTATAAACCGAAAGAATGTATTCTACGTTGATTCGATTAGCCACTTATTTCTGCGGATTTACTATGTTTTATTGCGCTTTTACTAACTGTGTTTCGTATAAGCTCTGGTACAGCGGACAAGTCTGTATAAGCTCATCGTGCTGGCCCTGAGCGATGATTCTACCTTCATCCATTACCACTATTACGTCCGCTGTTATAACTGTACTGAACCTGTGGGCTATTATGAAGCTGGTTCTGTCCTTCATAATTTCTTCAATTGCCTTATGAATTTTAGCTTCGCTGTCGGCGTCAACCTGACTCGTAGCTTCATCGAAGATCAGAATTGCCGGGTTTTTCAAAATCGCTCTGGCTATTACAATTCCTTGTAATTGGCCGCCGCTGAGACCTGCTCCCTGTTCGCCGATAACTGTGTTGTAGCCTTCGGGTAGCGGTTCGATAAATTCATTGGCGAATGCGCGCTGGGCCGCTGTAATGATTTCTTCTTCGGTGGCGTTTGGCTTGCCGTATGCAATGTTTGCTGCAATCGTGTCGTTGAATGTCACAATATCCTGTGTGACCATTCCAATTTGATTTCGCAGACTAAACAGTGTCGCGCTTCGAATGTCTTTATCATCAATCAGTATCCGGCCGGAGTCAG
>JASFVS010000388.1:0-3010 GCA_050049715.1 Phycisphaerales bacterium | reverse complement strand
CGAGATACCCGGCACTACAAGGGACGCCGTGGACGTGCGAATCGAAAAAGACGGCAAGACTATTATCGTTATTGACACGGCAGGAATAAGAAAAAAAAGCAAAATGGCCGGTGACATCGAATTTTACAGCTATGTTCGAGCGACAAGGTCGATACGCCGCGCCGATGTTGTGTTGTTTATCATCGACTCCACTGAGCCATTGTCACAGGTCGATAAAAAGTTAGCCCGGCTCATTTCCGAAGAGTACAAAAGCTGCATATTAATAATAAATAAATGGGACCTCGCCAAAGAATCGGCTTATACCGACGACTACCAGGAGTATCTAACCAAACTTCTGCCCGGCCTGAAATATGCACCGATAGCCTTTACCACAGCGACCGAATCAAAAAATATACAGAGCGTTCTGGACCTTGCGGCGGAAATTTATAAACAGACAACAACATGGATACCTACCCCCAAACTAAACAAGGCATTCGAAATCATAAAAGAGGAAAGAATCGGAACAGCCAAAGGCAAAAAGAGAGGCTGGCCTAGGATATATTATGCCACGCAGGTCGCCGTAAACCCGATAACACTACTTATGTTCGTAAATAAGCCGGAACTATTTGAAGAAAATTATCGTAGATTTATAATAAATCGACTGCGAACTATGCTTCCGACGGAAGAAGTGCCGATAAGACTATTAGCACGACCACACAGAAAATAGCAAACAGAGTTCAACGGCCAAATATTTATTCAGATAAGAGGTGCAAAAAATGGATACGCTTTTGCTTATGCTGGTTTGCGGAGTGGGATACCTTATTGCTTATCACACATACGGGCGGTTTTTGGCCAGGAAGATATTCAAACTCGACAAAGATGTCCTCGTGCCGTCGAAGGAGCTTCAGGATGGAATTGATTATGTCCCCGCTCGTAAAGGAATAATCTTCGGACATCACTACACATCGATTGCGGGAACAGGGCCGATTGTAGGCCCGGCGATAGGAATTATCTGGGGCTGGCTGCCGGCCATTATCTGGGTGTTCTTCGGTGCTATATTTATGGGCGCAGTGCATGACTTCGGGGCACTGGTCGTATCGTTGCGAAATGAGGGCAAAAGCTTATCAGAGGTCGCCGCCAGATATATAAATATGCGTGTTCGATTCATATTTTTCGCTGTCGTATTTTTGAGCCTGCTGATTGTCATCGCGATATTCGGAGTAGTGATTGCGGCGGTATTCACACGATTTCCCAGTGCCGTCGTTCCGGTCTGGCTTCAGATTCCTATAGCTATGGCGCTTGGTTACGCCGTATACAAAAAAACCGCCAACGTCACTATCGCGACAACAATAGCGGTAATCGGAATGTATCTGTGCATCGCTCTCGGAAGTAAAGTTCCGGTCGAGCTCGGAACAGTCTTCGGAATACCGTCAACAGGATTGTGGGTAATAATTTTGCTGGTTTACGCCTGGGTGGCATCGACACTGCCGGTAACGACACTTCTTCAACCAAGAGACTACATTAACGCCTGGCAGCTTTTTATTGCTATGGGGCTTTTAGTCGCCGGGACGTTGATTGCCTCGCTGTCGGGCAACCTGCCTTTGGTCGCTCCGGCGGTCAATAATACACTCCCGGAGGGCACTCCACCAATATTACCGTTTATATTTGTGATAATCGCCTGTGGTGCCATCAGCGGCTTTCATTCGCTTGTCGCATCAGGAACAAGTTCAAAACAAATAGCTAAAGAGCCCGACTGCCAGTTCGTAGGTTACGGCTCGATGCTGCTGGAAGGCTTCCTGGCAACGCTGGTTCTTATCTGTGTGGCAGCCGGTATCGGAATGGCCTTAAAACTCGACAATGGAACAATCCTGACCGGCCAGGCCGCCTGGCAACATCAATACAGCACATGGATAGGAGCCAAAGGATTACCCGACAAAATAGCGCCCGTTGTCATCGGTGCGGCTAATATGATGGGCAAGCTCGGATTGCCCGAAACGGTCGGAATAACGCTTATGGGCGTATTCATTGCATCTTTCGCCGGAACTACCCTCGACACTTCGACACGAATCCAGCGTTATGTAATAAGTGAGCTGGCGACCGACCTGAAAATTCCATTTATAGCCAACAGATGGGCGGCAACAAGCTTCGCCGTGCTTACCGCCGCCGGGCTGGCATTCGCAACCGGCGCCGACGGGAAAGGGGCAATGGTACTTTGGCCTTTGTTCGGAAGTTCGAATCAACTGTTAGCTTCTCTTGCATTACTGTTGGTTACACTCTATTTAAAACGCAAAGGTGGACTGAAATTTATCGTAACTGCGATACCATGCATCATTATGCTGGTGATTACAAGCTGGGCCATGGTGAAAAACGAAATAAGCTACATTAACAAGGCCGATTGGCTCCTGGTAATAATAGGCGGAGGAATTTTCGCACTTGCAATATGGATGACCTTCGAAGCCTTGATAACTTTTTTCAAACCATCGAAGCCTACTGTGTATCTGTAGAAGGGAGTTTTATCAGCCTGAATCTCGCTTCTGCTGGCTGATCTTTCAATCTGATTTCATCTTTGCGAATGTATTCCGGAGGGAATTTGTAACGCACCCTTCTCCGCTGCTCCTCGTCAGGTGGCTGGTCTGCGTCACTATCAAGAATATACAGGTTCATCTGATATGGTTCATTATCATAAGCCAGCTTTGCTTCCGAAGAAGCCAGTATAGCAAAAGGATGCACCACATTTGAAACATTAGTTACATCCACATAATATTTACCCACGAGATTCGCACTTAGTGTTATTCCGAGCTTGGCTCCTTGTATAAGATACTCGGTTAGTGAGTCTGCTTCGGAGGGTATCCTGATTTCCACGTCCGTGGGGACCTGTCTTATCTGGTCCGTTGCAAATGTGACGAATGGTCTTTTTACAATCGGCGTCTCTCTTGCATTCTCAATTTCCCTCCGTGTCAGCCGAACCCTCGCTTTAAGCCTGCTGTCGGTGGGCACAAACATAGTAACTTTCGCCGGCTCAACGCTCTCA
>JASFVS010000089.1:0-9550 GCA_050049715.1 Phycisphaerales bacterium | reverse complement strand
AAGCTACCGTAATTTTGAAAAGAAGCTATCTGAAACTATTTCGTCAAAAAAGCTTTTGTATGATGATATCAAGCGCGAAAATATCGCACTTAGAGGTGATAAAAATAATTGAGTCAAAATTATATAACGATTAATTTTATGAAGTTCTAAAAAATCCTAATAACTATGCCGCTTTTGGCAGGGATTTTGAGCACAATCCATTACGTCCTATAATATATGTTATGTTTCATTCAGGTTTTTCGCTCAGAAGGGGGTGTTTTCTCATTTCTTGGTTTTCGGCTTAAATATTTGCGATTTACATCGGAAATGGGTAATCGGCGTTAATGGCGTGGTCGGTCGTATCCGAGAGATTATCCCACATAGCGGTAACCCTGTCTAAAAGACCCAAATTCTGCAGGACTATTGAGATGTTAACCGACGCCTCCTGGCGTGCGAAATTATTTTCCAAGTGACGCTCAAGGTTCATAAGAGATGAGGCAAACTTTACCTTGTCACAATAAAGCAAGGCAACCTGATAATGAAGCTCAAGGGTGTCCTTATCCAAAAAGTCGTTACGTGTGAGAAGATCCATAGCTTCAGATTTGCGGTCCATTTCAAACAGGCATAACGCCAGCTTACTTCTGGCCCTGCTGAAGTTGGGATTTATCTCCAGCGCCAACTGGAACGATTTAACGGCCTCAGGTATATTACCCACACTCATTAACAAAACGCCCAGGCGATAACGCAAATCGGGATTTTGCGGACGGTCATTAATTTGCTGATAATGCGCTGCAACCACGGCATTAGTAGGATCGCTCAGGTAATCCTCGCTGTCAAAAGTCACATTATCCATAAGACCAGCCTGAAACTGAAGAGCAGCCGTTTCGGCGAATAACAACGAGCTGTTCGGTTGAATTGCGGCCGCCAGCGATAAAGTTCCATAAGCATCCGATTCAAAATTTGCCAGCTTTTGAGAAGTCGCCAAGCCTATATACGCATCGACTATATTATCGTTTATCTCGACCGCAGCGTTGAACTGACGGGCGGCCATACGGGCCTGGTGCATCTGTAAATATTGTGTCCCAAGCTTTATGGTGGCCTCGAGAAAATCAGGGCACATACTAAGGGCCTCTTCATATTGTGTGACAGCGTCGCTGCCGGCACCCAACAACCGAAGAACATCGGCATATTTTACAAGTAAATCGGGCCTGTTGTCCTGCTCCTGTAATAAATCCCCAAGCCGATCCAGTGCATCGTGAAATTGACCCTCGGCGATAAGCTGGTCTATCTCATCGTTCTGCGAGTGGAAATTATCGGGATGTATTAAAATAGCCATATTAAACGTCTCGATGGCCTGTATATATCTGGACGTTATAACGTATAGATGCCCAAGCGTTAAAAGAGTCGAGACATCGTCCGGATATTCATTTTTTAATATCTCATATTGTTCTATGGTCTTTTCGGGCTGGCCGTTTTTGAAATAAATAGCAGCCAGCCGCTGTGCAGGAAGCTGTAGATAGCTTTTGAACTTCAAACAGTCCTGATAGAACTCCACAGCCTCAGGCTGCCTGCCAAGCCGTTCATAACAATAACCGAGAGCATAAAGAGCCATCGTGTTATTCGGCTGGCGCATATAGACAGAATTCAGCTCGTTAATTGCTTCATTTAGCTGGTTATTGCGCAGAAGAACGGCAGCTACAGCGAGCCGACCATACGTGCAGGAAGGATTGCCCAACAGGTACATTCTTAGCTGCTCAGTTGCAGCGTCGAATTTTTGGTCACCTATCAGCTCGATGGCTTTGTTGAGCTGGTGGTACAGACCGGCCTGGCTTTCGTCTTTTAGAAGTTTGGCTGCATTCAACCAATGCCATATCAAATCGGTAGTATCGATAGTTATCGCCCTACCGAGAATTTCAAGCAAATAGCTCATACATCACCCGCATCCAACATCAGATTTTCGGCCTAAAATTGCGGCTTAATCACCGATTTAGCCTTATTTGCTGCCAACTACACACAAAATATCGACAACAAACCGAGGCAAATTAAGACCTATTTTGGTAATTAACCGCCCTGTTTTCGATTTTGCACTTTCGATGTGGCGGTTGTGTGTGATGTACGGATTGTTACGATTTTAAAGGCAAAATCGGTTTTTTTGCCCCCCTATCGTCTAAAAACAGCCAATAAGAACTGCTGATTTTACGTAGAAAACACAAAGCCCAATAACGGCAATAATAATTTTTTAGAGTAAAACAAGTTAAGAAACTTAATCGGACTTTGCCGACTGTGCTTCTACCTGGCGCAAGTATGCCAACGTGCGTTCAAGCTTGTCACTCAAGTGTTTCAATCTCAGCATAGTTTTTATTCGCGTTAAAAGCTCAAGCTTATTCACCGGCTTGCTTAGAAAATCATCAGTGCCCGAATCGATAGCACGCTCTATGTCACCAAATTCACTAAGTGCAGTAACCATTATGACCGGGATATCAGAGGTTTTTGGGTCATTTTTTATTCTTCTGCAAACTTCGAAGCCGCTCATTTTGGGCATCATCACGTCCAGCAACACCAAATCGGGCGGGTCTTTCGCTATAATCTCCAGGGCCTCAGGGCCATCACAGGCCGGGATGGTCTGACAATCCACATCCTCAAGATATACCTGCAACAACTCAAGATTCTGTTGATTGTCGTCAACAACCAATATGGTAGGCTCTTTATCCTGCTCTACGTCATCTTTTCTTCGATTCATAAAAAAATGCTCCTGCTTGTTTGTTCGTTATTTTCCGAGAGCTTTTAAGACAGCCGTGCAAAAGGCCGGTAAATCATCCGGCTTGCGGGAGGTAATTAAATTTCCATCCACGACACACTCGGCATCTATATACTCGGCTCCGGCGTTTTTTATATCATCCTTTATTGCCATAAAACAAGTCGCCTTTTTGCCCCTGAACGCCTCAGTACTGCACAACAGCCATCCACCGTGACAAATTGCTGCTATAATCTTATCAGCATTTACCATATCATTTGCGAATTTTATGACATCGGGGTTCCTTCGCATAAAATCAGGTGCGAATCCACCCGGGATAATCATACAATCATAATCACCCGCATCAGCCTGATAGGCTGCAATATCAGAGATGCAGGGATAGCCTTCCTTGGAATGATATTGCTTTTTTGCCTCGGCAGCAATGAAATTAACCTCCAAACCCGCTTCTTTTAAGCGATAATAAGGAAACCATATCTCAAGAACCTGATACATTTCATCAACCATAATAGCTATTTTTTTAACCGTCATTTATATCACTCCTTTTCTGCAAGCATCAGCCATATTCTTTTCATCGTTATGCCGCTTTTTAGGCAATTTGATCGTTTTGATTTTCGATAAATCGGCGGATTTCGGGCTTAATATAAACCTGTTCAATATCCATAACCTTCGGAAGAGCCTCCGCACAAAGTGACGCTACAACAGAGGACGGAGCCTGAGTATCGACAAAAAAAGTGTGCATGCCCTTTATCGTGCAAAGCCCCCCGCCGCTTCCGCCAAGCGGCTCATCGCGAATTGTAACGCTATTCGCCTCCAATAATGCTAATAGCTCTTCTAAAATCCTTTGCTTGTTCATTGCCCGTATTCCATATTACCTAATATCGTTGCTCAAGAAAAAACCCTGTAAAAGTCGATATAGATACTTATAAGCAAAGGTCTTCCATTATTTACAAAAGGCTTAATAATATGTAAATTTTATAGCAGGAGCAAACAATTGGCAAGTGTTACGGAAAAACGACTTTCTTTGCACAGGAACCTGAAAAAGCAACAGCAAAAAAATAACGCATTAAAGTCCCAGCTTACAGAGATTCAGCATTTTGCAAACATCGGGACGGTCAGTTGTATGATAGCCCATGAAATCAACAATCTGCTTACACCATTGCGAAACTATGCCGCCCTTGCTCTCGATAATCCTGATGACAATGGCCTGACTAATAAGGCACTCCAAAAGACGGTACGAAATTGTGAGCGCGCCTCTAAAATTATGGAGAGTATGCTCGGAGTGGCAAACGGCCAAACTCAGGAAAAGGAAAATGCCAGATTACTGACTTTAGTCGAAGAAGTTTTTACCTGTCTTTGCAGAGACTTTGCGAAGGATGGTATAACTGTGGAGATACATATTCCTGAAGATCTCACAATTCGGTGTATTCCGGTTCAAATTCAACAGGTTTTAATGAATCTAATTCTCAATGCCCGCGAAGCAATGCTTGCGCGCGGGGGTGTTCTGATTATCAGGGCCGCGAAGAAAAACAATTCAATTAAGATAGAAGTATCAGACACCGGTGACGGAATTAAGTCAGGCAATTTGAAAAATATCTTCGAGACATTCTTCACAACAAGAACTGATAAGAATATAACCTCCGAATACTCGGGGGTCGGGCTCGGTCTGGCTTTTTGCAAAAAGGTCATAGAAGAACACGAAGGTTCAATATCGGTTGAATCCGAGCCTGCAAAAGGAAGTAAATTCACAATAATCCTGCCCAAACCACAGTCATGTAAAATCTGATGATGGTTCCGGTTTACCAAATTATTTTAATGTTATTGCTCCTTATCGGATCAGCTTTTTTTTCCGGAGCCGAAACCGCCTTTTTTAACCTCTCACACAAACAAATCAAACTGCTTCAGCGGCCCGGACACAAGCTACAGAATTTAGTCGCCAAACTCCTTAACAAACCAAGCCATTTGCTTGATATCTTCCTGTTCGGAAATATGACTGTCAATGTTCTGTTCTACGCAATTTCCAGTGTCTTAATAATGCGAGTTAGGGAACAAGGAAATTTGATCGTTGCAGCTATTATCGCCCTGGCGAGTTTCATTGCTCTTGTTCTTATAGGTGAAATACTACCGAAATCAATAGCATATGCAAACTCGAAATCTGTGAGTGTCGTCGCCGCTCTACCGGCCTTCTTGTGCCTTAAAATTTTTACGCCACTTGAGTTCATTTCCAAATATCTGATTTTAGAGCCGATTCTACGGTTATTTTTAGGGCCTTTGAGAACTCCCAAACCAATAACTGCAAGCGAATTCAAATCCCTGATTGATACGACTCGAAAGCAAGGCTTAATAACCGCCGATGAAAACAAACTTCTGACAGAAGTTATCGAATTAGGTTTTTTGAAGGTTCGCCATGTTATGCAACCCAGAGTGAATATGATTGCCTGTGACGTTACAGACTCACCACAAACAGCACTCAAGAAAATGTGGGAAAACCACCTTACAAAACTGCCCGTCCATGTCAAATCAATAGACAATATAGTCGGACAGGTACATCTTAGGCAACTACTACTCAAAGCCGGCACATCATTAGACAAGATTGTTCAACATGTTTATTTTGTTCCAGAACAGAAAACTGTCGAATCTCTGCTGGAGTTTTTCCGTAAAAGTCAAACCGATATGGCAATAGTGGTGGATGAGTATGGTGGTATCGCAGGCTCGGTTCGTCTCGAAGATATAGCAGAAGAGTTGTTCGGTCAAATGGAACACACAAGCGACATCGAACCTATTAAACAAACAGGACCTTTCGAGTATCGTCTGGCGGGAGACCTAGCCATTCACGAATGGGTAGAAGTGTTCGGCATCGACTTGGCAGAGACACGCTGTGTTACAATTGGCGGTCTGGTAACCGCACTTTTAGGGAAAATACCTAAAAAAGGCGATACGGCATATTTGAACAAGTTGAAGTTTACCGTTGAAACAGTGCGAAAAAATCGAATAGAAACCTTGATATTAACTATTGAGTCCTTCCAGACCTATGATGGGTAGTATATTTTTCATATTGGCAATCGTATTTTTCGTTACTCTGACTGGATTGTTCTCGGGTGCTGAAACGGGTCTGTACCGTCTCAGCCGACTTCGCTTACGATTGGGCGTTGAAAAGAAACGATTTTCGTTTATATTGCTCAGCAGATGTTTACGCGACAGCGGAGGTCTGCTGCTATCAATGCTTATAGGTACAAATCTTGCCAATTATCTTGTTACAAGTTTAGTGACTTTTTTCTTTTTTACTTACGTTTTTCTAAGAAAGGAAGGCACCGAGGATACCGCTGCAATGTTCGCTACTCTTTTAACCGCACCGACATTGTTTATATTTTCAGAACTAATTCCGAAGAACATCTTTTTCTATCGCTCAGATTTACTCATGCCGTATTTTTCACCTGTTTTATACGTATTTCACAAAATTTTGAATTGGTTCGGAGTAGTACCCATACTCAAATTTATTTCAAGCCTCTTTATGAGGTTGGCAGGTTTATCCTCCTCCTCAAAAACTATGATAACATCTGCACAAAGACACAAAGTTCAGGCAATCCTGCAAGACACACATGAAGAGGGCATTCTCAGTTCGGTGCAAACCGACATCATAAACCGTCTTATAAATATTTCACACATCCAAATAAAATCTATTATGATTCCCGTTCACAACGTCCAAACAGTCGACGTTAACTCTGATAATACAGCCCTTTTAAACAAATTGAAAAAGTATACTTTTACACGTCTGCCCATCGTGGAGGGACGGTCTGCGGACGTCATTGGTTTTATAAATATTTATGAAGTTCTCGGCTCGAAAGAAAATTTCGCCAGTCTGCATAATTTCCTGAAACCAATTCAAAAAATTGATGCAAATACTACCGTTACAGATGCAATAAATATTATGCAGAAAGAAAATCATAAAATAGTCCTGGTCACAAGAGGTACCCGTACCAGCCGAGAAAGACCAATCGGTATAGTCACAATGAAAGACCTAGTCGAGGAACTGCTCGGAGAACTGGCCGAATGGTAAAGCTATTTATCATTTACTATTGAGTATGAAATTTTTTCGAATTTTATGATGTCTCCCAAAATCACTAACACATTAATTATCTTAATACTGATTGCTCTCTCGCTCGCGATATTCGGTAACAGTATGACCAAGCCTATCGCTCGCGATGAACAGATGTATTGCACAGGGGCTGTTTTATTAGCACAGGGCAAGATGATTTATCGGGATTTCTCATACGCCGCCCAGCTACCTTACCATCCGTTACTATGCGCAGTTTTGTTCAAAGTGTTCGATACAAATCATTACCTTCTCGTCGTAAGAACTCTCTCTGCTATTTGTGATATACTAATAGTCATCTGTATCATTGGCATATATCGTCAAATCTTTAAGTCATTTAAAACAGCCGGTATGCTTTTAGGTCTCGCAGTGGTTATTTTGTATGTATTTAATCCTCTGGTTGATTATGCCAATGGCTATGCGTGGAATCATGATATCGTATTACTATGTGTCGTATCTTCCTTCTGGCTGTTTGTCTCTATTGATTTCAAGGAAAATTCGAAATATTGGAAAATCGCTGCTATCGGCGCCCTTCTTACATTTGCGAGTTGTATGCGTATCACCACGGCTTTAGTGGAACTGCTGTTTCTTGTGATGCTGATAATCCAACCAGCCAATTCAATTAAAAAAAGATTCAAGACCGCCCTACCATTTCTGGCCACAACGGCTGTAGTAATGATTTGGCCTGTTTGGATTATAGTTCAGGCACCACGAGCGTTTTATCTAAACTTAGTCAAAATACCAATGCTCTACGGTGAATGGCTGCAACAAATCGGACTGGTTCATAATAAATTCGAACTCACATGGGCATGTCTTACAAAACCCGGTTATCTTGCACTCATTATATTAGCGATTTATCTTTATCTGACGATTGTATGCCTTCAACGTAAGCTAAAAATGAAAAGTGTTAGAAACTTATTGTTCGCCCCCCTACTGCTACTGACGTTCTTTTTAATCGCACTTATTCCGCCTACGATGTGGAGACAATATCTTGCAATACCAGTTCCTTTTTTAATAATTAGCCTTGCCCTACCGTTGCTGCACCTACGAAAACTTGCCGGTATAAGTAAGCACTTTAAAATAGCTGCCGGTTTAATAGTTATATGTGCTACTGTAGCAATTGCTTTCAATCCGGTTGTGTTTTACAGAACGATAGTGGTGCTTGTACCGGAAAGATGGGTACCAATAGAAATACATAAGACCTCACAAGATATCGCCGAAAGAATAAAAGAACCAAAAAAAATACTAACCTTAGCCCCCCTGCTCGCTCTCGAAGGCGGCTGTAATATTTACACAGAGCTTTCCTGTGGTGCGATTATCTACAGAATTGGAGATAATTTGTCAAATACAGAGCGGGACATTACACATACTACCAGTCCAAACAACTTAGGAGAGCTGCTGGAAAAATCTCCGCCTTCGGCAGTTATACTTGGTGCAGAAATGCGAGTGCTCGAAGAACCAATCTTTAAATCAGCCGTCAAATCCGACTGGGAAAGAAAAGTCTATGAAAACGGCCCTATAGTATATTTCAGACCCTAACACTTTCAACAACACCTTCCCGTATTATGAATACGGATGCTACATACTGGCGTTATCAATGATTGCTTCCGCAATATCGTTAATTACTGTGCGTGTATGGCCGTTAGTATTGTTGGCAAGAATGGAGAATATGTAGTCACCCTTTTCGGTTGCACAAACCCCTGAAAATGTCTTGACACTACTGATATAACCGGTCTTGCCAAAAATTTTACCTTTGTACTTTCTATCTCTAAAATACCTAGCAATTGAACCATCCACTCCTCCCACTGCGAGTGAATTCTTATAAAATCCCCAATCATTGCTGTTATAGATACTCAATAACACCTTTATCAGGACATTAGCACTAAGCCTATTTTGGTCGCTCAGGCCGCTTGCATCATCAATATAAAACTCATTTTTACTTATTCCAAGCTTTGACAGATATTCAGAAACTAATTCCCGGCCTTTATCCCAACTGCCATTTTTCTGATCCAAGTTATTATTAGCAGCGATGGTCTTAAATAGTGCTTCAGCCGCTAATCCAAGACTATTCTTGTTACAACGCGCTAAACAATCATTTAGCCCAGTAGTATATTGAGCAAGCAACCTGAAATCACCAGTCTCATCCAATGTTTTTTCTATTAGCCGGCCCGTTGTTTTAATTCCTGCTCGGGCAAGATTCTCAGCCAGTAAAAATCCAAAAAAAGCAGCTGGCCTTTCAATAGCAACAACAAACGGCCCAATGCTTTTTCTGCACTTGCCATAAACGATTATGTTATTAATTTCCGTACCTCGATAGGACCCTATGACACTGTTGCCCCTCGAAATTGGTTTGACATTATTGCGGAACTTGAGAAAAGAGGTCTGCGGATTTAGAAACACAGATACTTTGCCACGATTATTTTTTGCACTTATCTCGATGCAATTGTCGTTGTAATTCAAACCGCTCAATTCGCAGGCATACCACCTGTTTAAATCATTTTTCGGCCAGCTCGGATGCACACGCTGGTCATCAAATATGCTGCTGTCAATTATAATATCCTTAATAGTTCCTATACCATTACGCTTTAGCGTTTGAACTATGTCTTTAAATATCCAACCCTTCTCCCGGCCATACTTATTATCCGTTTTTCCATCTCCCAACAATGGGTCACCACTGCCTATTACCACAAGAGTATCATCACAAATACCAACCTTCGTTGTGTACT